>CAYGBE010000100.1:0-7988 GCA_964348065.1 uncultured archaeon | reverse complement strand
TTCCACTGGAAGAAGCCAATAAAGTCCTTCAGCGCCTCAAGGCGGGAAAGATTAACGGAGCCGCAGTCCTGAAGATATCAGATTAAGCTCTATTTATTTCCTTTGCTTTTTATCTTTCTATCTATCAATCAATCTATCCGTTAATCCATCCATAATAAATAGACCAATCGACTCATTTGTTTTACAAACTAATTAACTGCTAATTTAATTAACTGTTAATGATGGATTTCTCCAGATTTAGTAGATACACAAAAAAGCTTTCATTGATTAGAGAGAATTTGTGTTGTCATCCAAGATAATATCTTAAACTATCAGAAACTCAATCCTATTATTGAACGTATGAATAAATGAGAGATTTTTTAAATGATTTTTACCGATTTTTTCATTTGCGCTTGCCCCCATTTCTTGTGTATACTTGCGGGTTCTTACCTTTTGCATTTTTTATCTTTTATCTATATTCAAAATTCAAAAAAGGAGGTCGAATGAAAAAGTATAAATTTTTATTTGCCAGATCCTCATTGACCCTTTTCTTCTTTTATCTTACTCTCATTTTCATTTCCCGCTCTAATGGCGCAGCCGAAATTCCGGAAGAAGTTCTGAAAGCAAAAAATTCGATTAAAGGAAAGATGATTGTTTCCCACATCGATTTTCTTGCCTCCAAGTACTGCCGTGGCCGTGAAACTGGAGATAAAGGGATGGAAGTGGCCACGAAATATATAACCTCGGTCCTTAGAGGTGCGGAGCTGGAGCCAGCCGGCGAGTTTGGAAGCTATATTCAACCGGTGAGATTGAAAAAGGTATCTATTGGGGAAGGAATTCATCTTGAAGTTGAGGAGAAAAGAGATGGCATCATTCTCACTCAAAAAACTAAATTGCAATGGGATTTTCTTCCGGTTGCGATCTCTGCGGAAAGAGAAGTCAAAGCCCCTCTTGTCTTTGCCGGCTATGGCATAACTGCTCCTGAGCACAAATACGATGATTACAAAAACCTCGATGCCAGAGGAAAGATTGTACTGGTCATGCGCCATGAACCTGGAGAAAACGATCCCGAGAGTCCCTTTGAAGGGCGACGGATCTCCAATCACGGAACTCTGCTGAGCAAGATTCTCAATGCCCAGAAGCATGGGGCAGTAGGTATTCTCTTTGCCACAGATCCTCTCAACCATAAGGTCCTTACACCTTCAGAAACAGGAGGAACCGACTGGCCCTCTCTCCAAAAAGAGAGAATGATGAAAGATGAAGATTTCAAGTTCATGAGGTTTTCTCCGCCTATGAGAATTGTCGGCGATGATTTTGGCGTTCAAATTCCTGCTGTAGCCATCGATGGGAAACTTGCAGACTCAATCCTTGGTGATGGCCTCTCGCTGCTAAAAATTCAAGAAGATATAGACAGAAAGATGACTCCCAACTCATTTCCGATTTCTGGGAAAAAAGTATTGATAGGCATTTCTTTCAAGAATGAGCGTGTCGATGCTTATAACATAGTAGCTAAAGTTCGGGGTAGCGATCCGGAGCTTCAGAAGGAGGTTGTTATTGCCGGAGGTCATTACGATCATGTGGGAAAGGACAATCGAGGCCGCGTATTCAGCGGGGCAGATGACAATGCTTCTGGAACGGCCGGTGTCATCGAGTTAGCTCGAGCCTTTCAGGATCTAAAGGAAAAACCGAAGAGAACGATCGTTTTTATCCTTTTTACAGCCGAGGAGAAAGGTCTTCTGGGCGCAAGATACTACGTCGATAATCCTCTTTTTCCTCTGGAAAAGACGATAGCCATGATCAATTTGGATATGATAGGCCGAAATGATGTCGACCAGATGTCTTTAATCGGGAGATACCAGTATCCAAAGCTCTTCTCCATCATTGATAAGACCAATAGCGAGACCGTTAATTTTGATCTTAACTTTGCGGTCGAAGAATTTGTCCGTCAATCAGACCATTTTCCCTTCATGAGAAAAGACGTGCCAACGGTCTTCTTCAATTCAGGGATGCATGAAACGCTCCACCGGCCTGAAGATACAGCGAATCTCATACTTCCTGAAAAAGCTCAAAAAGTCAGCCAGCTTGTTTTTCTTGCCCTCTGGAAAATTGCCAATTTACCGGCGGGCACAAGCCTGAAACAATAAGGAGGATGCGATGAGAAAATCAGGAGTATTTTTCTTGGTTCTTCTTTTTTCTGTGAACATGTTTGCTCAAAATCCTAAGGAAATTATCGAAAAATGCGTTAATGTTATCGGTGGGGAAGAGGCTATAAAAAAGTTTTCTGATTACAAGGCAAAAGGAGAGATAAAAGTCTCTTTCATGGGCAGGGAACTTACAGGCACGCTGGAATCCATCCGGAAGGGAAGAAAGATATGGAACAGGTCAGAAGTTAAATTTGGAAGAGATATTTTTGTCGTGCTCCAGGCTTATGATGGTAAAACAGCCTGGATGGATAGGATGGGAACCATTGTCGATCAGCCATCTCTCAATTACGAGACGGATTTTGACCATGATATTTCTCTATTGATAGAGAAGGAAGCTGTTTTTTTGGTTGTCAAGGAGAAAGAAATAGAGGGGAGACGAGCTATTGGCATAGAAGTCGATTTTAAGGATAAGAAAACGGCAATTTTCATTGATAAAGAAACATATACAATTCTCGAAATGGTCTATAAAGACCTCTACTTTGGAGAAAAGTTCACCAAGGAGATGTTGGAGAGAAGGGTCAGATATGGAGATTACAAGAAGCTGGATGGCGTTCTTTTCCCTACGAAAAAGACAATTTATCAAGAGGGAAAGAAGCTGCTCGAATTTCAATTCAAAGAAGTCGCTTTTAATCCTCAAATTGCTCTGGCTAAATTCCAGCGCCCCGACCAAAAACTCGACTTAAGATACAGCGAAGAAATTATACATTAAAAAGGGGACGTTCCCCAAAGGGACACCCCACTTCTTCCCCTCATTTTTATTATATTTCCAAAGAGAGACAATATGGCCAATATAGGAAATAAAAATCTATATCCAATCTTGATGTGAAAAGGTGATGTTCCCTAAACGTAAGTTTCCTTTTTTATCTTTTGCCTGCTAAATAGAAAGCAGAAGAATAAGAGACATTCCCGACGGGAATCCTCAACCTAAACCTCTTTTTTATTACTCCCTTTGTTTGATATAATAAGTCCTCATTTTTAAGGTGCGCCCGTAGCTCAGCTGGATAGAGCGTCTGACTACGAATCAGAAGGTCGGGGGTTCGAATCCCTCCGGGCGTACCACCTATTCTCTTTTGTTTTCTGCGATTTAACTCATTACCAGTTTTTAGCCTGAGTCAATTAAACTGAGTCATTTTAAGTGATTTTGTCCACACCGTGTCCACACAGATTTTGCGGTGTGGTCCTTAAATTGAAATGGTTTTTTTTAGAATTGATCCCATATTCCCCATATTAAATATAAAAATCACTTAACAAATTCACCCTAAGTTGTTATTATATAACAAGATAGATGTTGATAATGGCACAAAAAATTAAACATAAAATGGGTGAAAGATTTAACATTCGTTTTAACAGGAAAATTAAGGTTAAATTTCATGGCACAAGATTGAGATCTGATGGAGGCCTTCTTGCCTACTGGGAGCTCGATGATGCCTTAGGATTATTCGAGTTGGTCTCTACTGTTATGAGCGATAAACGGACCGGGCGGCTTCCTGGCATAAAAAGCGACGCATAGTAGCGAAAGTGGAATGGCACCAGGGAGATTTATTCCCGAGAGTAGGTTTTATCGTGACCAATCTGAGCGCCAAAACAGTGAATGTCGTATGTTTCTACAATGGACACGGGATTGCAGAGCAGTGGATAAAAGAAGGAAAGTATGCTCGCAACTGGACGCGGCTTTCATGCAAACATTTTATCTCGAATCAGGTGAGGTTAGGTTTGTTTGTTCTGGCCTATAATCTGGGCAACTTTCTGCGGCGCCTGGTTCTTCCGGGTAAAGTCAAACATTGGTCGCTTCGGATTCTGCTTGTGAAACTCATAAAGATCGGGGCCAAGATTCTCAGACACAGCCGTTATGTTATTTTCCAAATGGCGGAGGTCGCTCTAAGAAAGGAGATATTTGCCGAGATAATATCTCGGATCAATCGATTACGATGTTGTTCATTGCAATGAGTTACTTTTCAATGTGACCAGAAGGACAGGTATCTCCAGTCCCTGGATTTTTAAAGAAAAGCAGTGAATATCAAAGGAAATGGTGACGTATTGATACCAAAATTGCTGGAGAACTGCTTTATCACGCAAAAAAGAAACTCAAGACTGGACTGCGGAGCAACGGAATCCTGGCTGTTCTCTTTCATAAAGTTGATACCGGGAATATTTATTGGAGGGATTTGTGTTGATTTTTGAGATGTTGACCTTTCCATTTTGGATTTGATATCCTTATTTCAGGATGTCAGTGGGTGGAAATTTTGGAGAATGGTGAAAGATTTGTGGCAAGCACTAAAAGTAAATTCCTATAAAATTGCGAATATTTAGAAAAATAATTTGTATATTGTTTAAATGGTCTCTAAATTCATTATGCAATACTGCGGGGAATTACATGTTTAAAAGATCACTTCCATTGATATTGATACTGTTATTACTTATAAATGCTGAAGATACGTTTTCACAGGGGAGGATAGAGGAGGTAGGCAAATATGATTTCGGAGTGGCTTACGATATATACGTAGAGGGGAACATGGCTTTCGTTACGGGAAATGACGGTGTTATGATATTTGATATTAAAGACAAGAACCGCCCAAGAAATTTATCGCTTTATAAAACGGGTGGAACATTCGGAGTTACCGTAATGAATAACCTTCTGTTTGCATGCGCTTTCGGCAGGGGACTGGTTATCGGGGATATAAGCGATCCTGCGAATCCCGTGGATATAAGCGTATGCCTGTCCGGTAAAAAGACAAACCGGGTCAACGTAAGGGATGGTAAAGCCTTTGTTTCGAGTCCGGAATTCGGATTCTACGTGGTCGATATAAGCGATCCGGCAAAACCGGAAGTCATAGGCAGCTTTAATGACGGTAAGAGAGCAAGGGCAATGCGTATTGCAGGTAAAATGTTGTATCTCGCCGATCCATCCTCGGGTTTGAAGCTGATAAATATTTCGAATTGTGTTGAACCGCTCTATTTAAAAACTATAGATGATACTAACGGTGCATGGGATGTTAAGATTTCGGGAGATTTGTTATTCCTCGGCTGCCACGGCAACGGAATAAGAATATTTGACATCTCGCATCCGATGGAACCCCGGCTTCTGTTCAAACACGTTGATGAAGGGGAAATTTACGGAATTACAGGGGACGATGAATACTGCATCGCCGCAGATCTGCAGGAGGGTGTTAAAATATTCGATGTCAGCGACCGGAATAATATCAGGATGATCGCTCATAATGATAAATACCATCCCCATTCGGTATGCTATGACGGGGAATACATCTACCTCGGTGACCAGGACGACGGACTGGTAATTCTCAAGTATTTCCTGAAATAGACTATACAATTTGATATTTGTTAATTATCTATCTAGTGGGAAAAGAAATTTCTCACAATCATTTGTGTCGACTAACGATTATAATGCGACATTTTCATCTTTCCTGAGGTTCATCGTGAATGTCGCGAAATATAAATGACATTGATTTGGAGCGCACTAATACTTGCAGTTTAATAGTGTTTCTTAACCACTGGCGCGGAGATAACAGGTTTGAAAGATTTGAGGAATAGACTGATCCACACGATGGTGGAGAACATTCCCGCTTTAATAAATTGGAACCAAAGAAAAGCCTTTGGCCTGATAACCTATTAAAGATATCACGCCATTTTCTATTTGCTTGATATTTGAATAGACTGTTGCTGGATCCACCCCAAACATTCTGGCAGCAAAAAGACAGATCTCCAACTTAATTCCATCCTTTGCCATTGCTGAAATTCTATCACGAACGGCATCGAGCATTTTGTGATCCTCAGGCGACACACCTTCTCTTACATTAGTTATAAGCTTCACCGAGGGACCAAGAAAGACAACCATAAACTCCGGTTTATTTGTTACTGTTGCAATATCTTTGCCCTTATAAGTTTCGTGTATCGCATCCAGCATTACAGCGGTGGCTTTCAAATTGCCTGTCCTGAAATCAAAAATTGCTTTGATCGATTTTAAACCTTTCAGAGCATCGCTTTCTTGACTGGCAAAATCGACGGCAGTTGTAGATAACAAACCAATGAGAAAAATTAGAGAAGCAATTGTTGATTTTGATTTTTTTTTCATCTTGTAACCTCCTTTATTTATCAATTAGTTCGCCTTTCTTTCACACCTGACCGTGCTATCCTTGTTAATGTCTATAATATTTATCCTTAAATTTTCGTGCCTTCTAAAGATAAGACATTCTTAATTAAATGTCTTTGACTTAAGTCAAAAAGAATCTCCTGGTACTGGTTGAATTATTTTAAAGAAATCAAAAAGTTAAAATTTTCATAATCATCTGAGTTTAGAAGTTACTATACATCTTAAATCACTATCTGCATATTATAACCGAGCTAAGGATCACTACTCAAAATTCCTCGCCCTTTAGAAAGATACTAACCCTGGCCTCCCCGAGGTTGAAGATGTTAGGAAAAGGCTGGCTGAGCTGAGGGAATTGAGGTGAATAGGGCTAGGATTGTTTTCCCAGCCCCGAAGTTCTAAAAGAGACGCCTCCTTAAAAATCAGCGATTGCTGCACCTCATAGAAAAGAAGATTCATACTTCTAGATTTTCTCATATAAACTCCTATCCCCCATAACAAGAATCAGGCTAGGATAACCCCTTCTCCAATGTGATATATTTTTAAAACATATTGAGAGAAAGGTTCTTAAAGGAAAAAAGCCAGGCATAAAGATTGCTTACATTTTAGGCCGTGATCGAGCAAAAATACCCATATTTATGTACAGAAAACAAAAGAGTTACGTTAATCACTTTTTTGACGGTAAGGGGTCAAGTGTTGGTTACTCCATGGGGGATAAGTCTATATTTGGTTTGACACTCCTCTCATAAAACATTTCCGCGCAGGTCGATTTTTTTTATATGTAATTCTTCTAGATTCATATTGCCTATCTCGTCTTCATTGCCGTAAAGGACATGGCGAATCATTCTAGGCTCTTTGCCAAACAATTTCGATGCGGCTGCATCAATAGCTACGATATCAGTTGAAATGAGTAAAGTCTTCATTAGTGCCAAATCATCTTTGCCCGCTCGTTGCGGTCCGTTGCGCATAGTCACCCTATAAGCGTCCATTATGTTAAGATCCGGTATTTTAAAATGGCAGAAATCGCTGATACAGCGGTGCAAATCTGTATTATGATATTCCATTCGGTCCCAGACGACTCCCATCTGGTTCTTCATTGCCAGTGTAAGGGTGGTGTAGGAATGATGCTTTAAAACAGGCACGTTAATATATACATCGGATTCGAGAATAAGCTCATGGACTTTTGTTTTCTTTAATTTTTTTGCTTTCGGTATACTTACTTGTTGGTAGTATTTTTCATGATGTCCGGGAACAACCAGTGCTCCTGCGTTACTTGCAGCTTCTTCGATTCCACTGTGTTTATAGCAATCCGGCCCATGATCTATAGAATGATCAAAAACATAAATCTTTTTTGCTCCTGCATTCTTACAATGCTCGACAATTCTCTTCACCAATAAGGGATTCGTGTTTGCTCCTGTATCTGGTCCCCGATCCCAGGCAATATTTGGTTTTATCACCGCGGTTTGCCCTTTTTTAACAAATCGCGACATACCGTCAATTGCCTGAATAGCTTCATCAAAAAGTTCCTCGGGTTTCCCTTTCATAACGGCTACCAAGTCTGGCATAACTCCGGGATTATCATAGCCAAAGAGCCTATTCAGATCATCTGGCATAATGGGACTTAAGGTTGCTGCTGAAAATATCAATCCCCTTTTGATAAAATCCCTGCGATTACATTTTTCTAGCATTTTAGCCTAAGT
>CAYGBE010000099.1:0-7296 GCA_964348065.1 uncultured archaeon | reverse complement strand
CGGTTAAGCAAATAAGACCTGACATCAAAGTTGCTTTTGCAACATCATTTCACATAGACAAATCAGAGTTTGACAAAGTCTTCCCATCGACAGAGGTGGATGCTTTTATCACAAAACCCGTTAAGCCGAACATGTCTGCAGAGGTAATATCCTCAGTATTGCAACGTATACCTTACAAGGGTGGTATTACCAAGTTTGAAAACTAGGAGTAGAACAGAGATAATTGGCTTGATACTACAAGCTTTAGAAGAAGAACCGCTTACGCGCTCTAAAATCATGTATCAGGCAATGCTCAATTTCAAGCAGGTAACTGATTACACATCCTTAATGTTACAGCAGGAGCTCTTGAGTTACAGCAAGTTGGACAGACAATATATTATCACTGACAAAGGCAGACAATTCCTAGCACTATTTAACGAAACTAGTAAGTTGCTCACGGCGACGATGATGATGACCACCACCCTCGAGGATGACGGTAATAATATAGCAGGCGACAATCTTGTTCAAGTGCAAAGCAACAACAACAACTATACCACTACAACATCGGGAGGGAGCATTCCATAAATAGCAAAGGTACTAACGTGAATCATAAAAATGACAAACCTTTAGCTACCCTGCTTATTGTAGACGATGACCCTGATATAGTTCAAGTTCTAAAGATGGGTCTTATCAAAAATAGATTTTTAGTTAGTGCCTTTACCAGACCGGAAGAAGCGTTACAAAACTTTCAATCTAATTCAGAGGATTATTACTGTCTAGTGCTGTCAGATATCCGAATGCCGGGGCTATCTGGAATACAACTAGCAAGAAAGGTCAAAGGGATTAATCCAAACGTCAAAGTTGTCCTCATGACTTCTTTTGAAATAAGAGATAATGAGTTTTCTAAAGTATTTCCTTCTATACAGGTCGATGGCTTTGTTCAAAAACCAATTGGAATTAAAGATTTGACTAACAAAATATTGAGTCTGATAGGGCATATGAAGAAGAGAAAAGGAGCAGGGGAGCAGGGTGAAGATGTGGATAGTATTGAAATTAAAAAATAAAATAATTATAATAAATCACAAAGTAAATAGCTCGTCAACGAAGAAGTAGTAGGATAATAATAAAGGAAACGACATCATATGCAGCTGGTGAAGCAAAAGAGTAATAATAATCATAATCATCCTTCTTCTTCCAAGAAGAAAATCATTAACGGAGACAGGTCAGAAATAGTGGAATTGATGGCTGAGAAGGATAAACAAAAGAGCCTGATTGAACCAGGTAGCCACAATTTACTAATCTATAATGACCTTAAGACATTTCGTGAAATTTATGGCCAATACTCAAGAGCCTTCCGCCACAAAAGGAAATTGTCGTAATAGGCACACAGTATGAGACTATTAACAATGTAAAGAACAACCTACGATTGAGTAGTAGCGGTCTTGATGTCGAGAGATATCTGAATCAAGGCACGCTCTTTGTTTTAGACGCTCAACACCGATATCAGTATGCAGGTAGCTATGGTATGTGGAAATTTGCAAAGAGTCTTATCTCTCGTGCAAAAAAGGAAGGTAGACGGGGAGTAACATTGTTTGGTGATGCAGGCTCCATTTTTCAGTTTTGAGAGAATTGAAGAACTAATGCAGTATGAGCTATGGTGTCCACAGAAATATGAAGATGAAAAGATGAAAACTGTTTGTTGTTATCATTTAGAGGATCTTAGGAACTTAAGCGAATCTCAGCAGCAGACACTATTTGACCATCATGTCAAATCAATAGTGGTAGAGTAGAAGATACACAAATAACAAACAACACATACAGACACGCCTGATGATAATTGAAAAGTCAAACACAAAACCGGATGATTAATGACTACCCTTGCCGGTGATAAAAAAAGATAGACTGAGCCACAGAAACATTATCGTAAACCATCATGTCTCTTTTTTACTCCTTGAATTTCTTTATTCTCTCTTATTTTTCTCTCTTAGGATGCAAATGCACTGTTAGCTGTTTTTATGGGGGAAAATCTGTCTAACTGTCGAAGGAGTGGAGTTCTGGTTCTCTATCTTGAAAAAGTTAGCTTGTCTTTCACCAATTACACTGACAATCTCTGCAAATTCAACACGATTTACATACTTCATGGACTTTATCGTTTCTAACATCCAAAAAATCTCCTCTGAATTATTAAAGTAGGCTAATATTCCTACGTTTGAAAGTGCATTCATTTGTATGGTAGCATTAAGCACGTTATCATATTTGTCAAAGATGTGCTTTGCTACTTCATCAGCCTTCCCTCCTTCAACTATTACCCAAAATTGTACAGGTCTTAATCCAAAACTAAGTGGGTTCAATTTGTATTTGTGCTCCAAAATTGGAATAGACTCCAGTATTGCCCTCCTCCGCTGTATTGTTGATAATGGTACCTTAAGCTTTGATGCTATTTCGGTACTCGAAATATACGCATTACCTAACAATTCTTCAATAATCTGCATGTCTGTTGAGTCGAGTTTACGATGGAGAGATCCTCCAACATGATTTTTACGGTTCTCTTTGGGAGAATTCATCTGATTTAACCCCTGCATGATACGTTATGCAGATAATACCTATAAACCTTGTTTAAGGCATCACTTTCTGATAGATATGTTATGCCAAAAACAACATAAAAAAGAGTGAAATTCTGAATAATGTTTGGTAAAATGACAATTCGAAAAAGAAAGAAGAGTTTATAGGCGCATCCTCTACTATTCTCTCCTAACTTTCTAGCTCAGATCACAAGTTATGACTTCTTATCAATTGCTTGTCTCTGGGGATTAAATTTTATTGTTATCATCAGTGTCATTATTATGAACATAGGCAGAGTCTTGTCTCTCTCTGTCTCTGCCTCTGCTTGCCACCTATTATTCCATTTCTACTTAACTAAGCGCGAAGAATTGACTGTTGAGTAATAAGTCGCCCCATTACCATAGGCATCTGACTTCAAAATGATAATTGAATTCAAACCCTATGCTGATGTTTAATGGTAGAATCTACGACAGAGTTGACCCAAAAAAACTGACTGAGCATCATTCATTCTGTCTCACAATTGTTACAGAAAAAAATAAGATGGCAACTTTGACATGTGATCTTAAAGAGATTAAGAAGAGAAGTCAGGAACCAGACTCTATGCTAGTTCTATTGATTTCTCATCCCAATGCCAGCGCTAGACCTTTCCCAAATTTGCGTGCAAAAACTACTCCGCTATGGCTGTTAAGTCTAACAGTTGTCAACTTTCCATATTCAGAATAGTCACTTAATGTTTGTTCAAGATCTCGAACAAGATAACTACAAATCGAAGAACCTCGGAGACTATGAAATATTGTATGATACAACTGTTCCAATTTTAATAGATAAGCAAGCTTGTAATCCATCGTATGCAGTTCTGATTTTACATCTAGCACAAGTCTATACTTTGTCAAAGAGGTAGAATACGGTGACTCACTAACATTATAAAATGAATTAGGGAATATAGACTCAAAAAATTCATAGCTTTTCTTTGTTCTTCTTACACTTTCATAATAGAGTTGTTTGCGACTAGCTCCAATATACAATAGACCCTTTGCGATGTGGTACGGCACATCAATTTGACTGTCACTCATATCTCTTTTGACAAATTCAACAGTTTGGTCATCGTCGCCGCTTTTCCTTTTATTGCTAGTTCTTCTACGGCTATAATGAACACTATTATCATCTTTGTCATAATCATTCCTGTGATTGTTTTCTACTACAAGATAGATGCATTTTTCACCATTCATCAATCCACTTCGTATATAGTGGAAGGTTAACAATCGAGCATACTCAGGCTCTTCATAAAGAAGGAGAATCCTGTCGCCTAGCTTCAGTTGGTCAATAAACTGGAGTGGTTTGTTTATTGATCCGTGAATTGGTAATCACTTCCATATCTGAAAAGATGAATAAGTATGTATGAAATTATCATTTAGGAATTTTCCTTCTATTATTTGTTCTGATATTATTATTATTATTTCCTTTGGACATTACGTCTGTATTTCTTCTTTGAGGTCTCTTTCCTTTTCTCTTCTTCTGCAAGGCAGAGTTTCTTGTTGTCTCACGATGATTGTTACTATTAGCAAAGGACAGTCTATTTCCAAAATCAGCCTTTATAGCGTCTAAAATGTACATAGCAGAATCAGGACTCATCATTTTCAAAGTATCTGCAAACAGGTTTGGTGAAGTCAAGATTGCTGATCTATCAAGATTGAATCGGCGCCGCATCGTTTCAAGTATTACTTCGGATGCACGATCCTGTTCTAATGCTTTGTTTATCCCTTCGCTTATAACTTGAATAGTTCTATCAACGTCCCAAGTCTGAAATTGAGCATGCTTGTGAATTGACTGGTTATGAGCTGCTAGGAGGTGAACAAGGTGAGAAAAAGAAAGGTTTTGAATCCATCTTTTTTTATACCAGCATATCATCCCAAAAGTATCATCATTAAATCTTGTACCAAGTGTATGTTCAAATTCTAGGAATTTATCAATCTTATCTGCTTGAAAGAAATTGCTAGGGGAATTAAACAATATCTTACCTTCTATGTCTTGTGGAGCTCTCGCCTCGCAATGTTCTACATGTGAATTCATTGAGCTAAGCAATTGTTTTATGCTTGCGTCTGCAGGTAAGATGCTATCTGGATCGGTAATGGTCAACAAGCCGCGTTGCGCATAGCGTTTGACTTTATTGGATCCAATATGTCTGGCTAGATTACCTAATACCCCATAAGTTTTTTCTCGCCCGTTTTGTTCTCGTATCCTGTTACCAACATCTTCTTTCCCCACGGCATGAGAAGAAACAACTGATTCTGCAGCATAGATAACAGCATAACCCCTTGAAAGATAGTAATGGACTAGGTCATAAAGCCTAGAATTGGACAGATCTTCTTTGATATTTGGAGAAAAACCAATCACATGATGCGAATCTCTCATTTTATTTTCTACCAATTATCGATATCCTCCGTTTCTAGCAACCACTACTTCTTCCTTTACCAATTGGATATAGTATGGCAATATTAATAGAAGTTACCATTTTCTAAGTTATACATAGAAATCTCACCCGTCCGCATAGCAATATACCTTACTTAGCTCCCGCAGCGTGGATGTAATAACCAAAAGCCTATCTTTATATTGTTAACGAGTGCAAGCAATATCAACAACTAGGACATGAAGCATAGACAAAGAAAGTCAGGTGATATGAAAACTGACAAAGGTCCTAGTAATAAGAATGATAACAACGAAAATAGAAATTTAGAGGAGAATAGGATAAAGATCGGTCTATCTGATAGCAAGTCAGAAAGTAACAGCAATAACAATGCAAATATCACCAAAAGCAAAGCTGTCTTTTTTAATGAGGATAGTCAAACAAAAAAAGATAAACCTCATAATGCGGACAACAACAATCAATATGACAAATTTGTTGCCTCTCTTGCAAAAATTGAGCGACAAAAAGAAGTGGACGAACTTGACATTCAGCTTTTGAATCTTTTACTGAAAGGTTTTGATAATAAGCGGATTGCAGATACTACAGAGAGCCCTCTGAGCACAATACAAAGACGAACTAGACTCATTTTTGAAAGAGGACTTGCTACTTCCAAAATAGAACTCGATTACGAAAGACTAGGCCTCAAAAAAGGATTTCTGGCTATACGTTTGAAAGGTGGCAAAATACAGTCCGTAGCAGAGAGGTTAAAACGAATAAGTGGGATCATTTCCATCTCGGCAAATATCGGCACTTTTCCGATAACCTGTACAATCGTCTACAAAAACGTAGCAGAACTTTGGGATATGATCTCAAGTGTACAAGAACTCGATAACATACAGGAGGTATTGTGGTCGGAGGAGATTTACAACTATAGGTCAATAGAAAATAATAATATTCAGATGTGAGATATATGAAAGCCCACTTGCCAGACTGCTTATTGTAGATGATGACTCTGACATTGTCCAGGTTCTCAAGATGGGTTTGCTCAAAAATGGCTTTTTAGTTGATGCATTTACCAATCCTGAAGATGCATCACAAAGGTTCATATCGAATGAGGAGGGCTTTTGCTTAGTGCTCTCAGAATTACGAATGCTAGGCTCCTCTGGAAAGCAACTTGCAAAAAAAGTTAATGAAGAAGGCAATCCAAATGTGAAGGTTGCCCTTATGACTGCTTTTGAACTAAATGATAATGAGTTTTGTCAAGTATTTCCCTCTACGAAAGTTGATGGGTTTGTTCAAAAGCCTGTTGGAATTAAAGGGTGGACTGACAAAATATTGGATATCATACGAGAGTCCAAGAGGACAAGAAATGAGAATGAGAGTTAGCGATAGTAGCAGTAATAATAATACTCATCCATATTCCAAGAAAATAGTGAATGTAAACACCCAAGAAATAGCAGAAACACTCGAGAGGAAGAAGAAAAGCCTAATTGAACCGGGGAGTCACACTCTGCTTGTTTATAATGACCTGAAAGCATTTCGTGAAATCTATTGCCAATACTCAAAGGCTCTTTTACCACAAACTGAAATTGTCGTTATGGGCACTCAGTATGAGCCTATTAGCAATGTAAGGAATAACCTACGATTGGCAGGTGTTAATGTTGAGAGATATCTGAATGAAAGAACACTCTTTATTTTGGACGCTCAACATGGATATCAGAGTGCAGACACCCATGGTTTGTGGAAGTTTGCATTAAGTCTTCTCTTCCGTGCAAAAACGGAAGGCAGACAGGGTGTTACCTGGTTTGGTGATGCTGGCTCATTTTTTGGATTTGAGAAAATCGAAGAGTTGATGCGGTATGAACTATCACTTCCACAGAAATATGAAGACAGCATAAGAACTGTCTGTTCTTATCACTTGAAGGATTTTGAGCACCTGAACGAGAACCAGAGGCAGATACTCTTTGACCATCACTTCAAAATAATCGTAGCAGAGTAGAGGATAATTCACATACCTGAATGAATACACCATTTGACGGTTCTTCAGGTAAAATCTTCTTCAAACTTAAAAGCTAAGCAGTTCTAATGAGAAATGCTAGAATCCAATTAGAGGACTGATATCGTTCTGGGTTCCACCGAACCCGCAAATCACGCGAATTATTATAATACGATAATGAAATAAATAGTAGATACGGAAGTTGGAATGAGCTAAGGTATTGAAAAAGTAATACCGTAGCAGAATATGATATTAGGGTTAGTCAACCCGTAGTATGTTTTAAAAAACTTAAGTCATGCGAGCACGCATGAAAACACTGAGGCATATACACGATGGATATGTCTTCTGCCTGCGG
>CAYGBE010000098.1:0-3506 GCA_964348065.1 uncultured archaeon | reverse complement strand
GCGATATGCGGCTTGTTCTCACAACTGCTAACGTAAAGTTCTTTCACTATTCCTGCCGACTTTTCATCAGATGCACCTATAAGCACCATATCCGGTCTTGAAAAATCCTGAATTATCGACCCTAAAGCTATAAACTCAGGATTGTAAACAAGCCCAAAACCTTTCCCACAGAGCTTGCCACTTAATTGTTCCAGCAAAGGCTTAAAAACGCCTTCGGATGAGCCGGGCATAACGGTCGAGACAACATCCACCACATGGAATTTATTCTTGGACGCAAGCATCGGCCCAATTTTGTGTAATACACCCTCAACATACTCATTGGAAAACTTCCCATCGGACTTGCTCGGAGTCGGAACAATAATTAGCGTAACCTCCGAACGTAGTATGGCATCGGTCAAGCTGGTTGTTACCTCGAAGTTATTCCACGCACTGTCCAGAAGCTTAGTCAGTCCTGTCTCTCTGATAGGACAGCGCTTTCGTCCGAGTTCACTAACAAAATACTTATTCTTCTCAAACCCAAGAACTTTGTGTCCTTTGGAGGCGAAATATGCAGCTGTGCAAAGACCCAGCTTACCTAAACCGACTACTGATATTTCCATTTTTTCTTTTTCCTACACACCGTCAAATAAACTTGTATGTCATGCTGTCATTTAAAATAACCTGCTCATATATTTCATTGTGCGGTTGATAGGTACACCTTGGACATTCATTTTGAATCACAATGTTGTCATGAATATCCCAATGTTTTTTGCTGCCCCACAATTTTTGAATTTCCTGTATACTTTCAATATTTCTTGCCAATTCCAGCTTCGGGTCGCCGCGCCTGTCGCAGCAAAGCCCAACCGTGAACGAATCTTTTGGCGCATCTTTCCCAACTGGAGGCTCTATAACTGTTGTCATAAAAATGGAATGACATCTGCAAAAATAGTTAGCGCTGGCAAACTGAGAATTGAACTTGTGGGTTACTCCATAAACGCCGAAGGTTTCGTCATCCAGTTCCAACGCTTCTGTAATCTGTTGTTTGAACAATGATACATCATCCCAGGAAAAGGTAATTTCCCGTTCTGTGCCCCGTTTATCCCAGGTGGTCCCCGCAGGTCTGAAATGAATATTCTTGCATCCTATTTGCTTTGCGAGTCTCGTCGCCTCGTACACTTCGCCGATGTTACCCTTGTAAAGAAGATACTTGAAACTCACTCCATAAGCGGGATGCTTCCAGCCTAACTTATTATTGTGCATCTTGGCGTAATCGACTAAGATAGAAATATTCTCAATAATACGGTCAAATAAATCACATTCAGGAGGTAAACCTTTTAATTTATTAAAGGTTTCTTTTGTAGCTGCATCAATCGATACACCAACCCATACCGCCTGAGATAACGAATCGACAAATTCGTCTATTTTTGTGCCGTTAGTAACCACACCCACGTCAATATCGTTTGCGACAACTCTATCGATGAAGTTGCCTGTTGCCGGATTCAATAACGGCTCTCCACCGCCCGCAATACAAATCGCCTGGACTCCCGGCTCTTGGCAATCTGTACCTTGGCTCCAGTAGGGCAGGAAATCAGCAATTTCAAATAATGCCTTTTCCGACAGGGAGCTCTTCCATTCCCTCCTTACAAGCTCTGCGTTACACCAGATACAATTCAAGTTGCAGATATTGGAGGGGTCAACGGTAATAAGTACCGGCGGAGGAAGAAGCCTGCCTCGCTTGATCTTTTTCCACCTTTCAACCTGGGCAAGGAGCTTATAGCTGTTAAACGGATTCCAACGTTTGCTCGGATTCCATTCTTTGTGAGCTTGTTTTAGCCTCTGCTGAGTGTCGGTCTGTGACCTGCCGTTAACACTAATCACATCGGCAGAACTGCTGGTAAAATCAACACTATCATCAAAATGTTTGCTTCGGGTCCTCCTTACTCGAGGTAGATCCTTTGTCCCTGGCTCTTCGAGTTTTTGTGATGCGTTTTTTTTCACGACAAACACTTAGCCTTCCTTACCAATTCACTCGCGAGACCTTGGACTTAGCTCTTATCTTTGAAGCCCTGCAAAGCAATTGGGCGAGATCCTGATAATGACAAACAGCAAGCATTTTTCCATGCTTCTTTTACCTTTTAAAGTAATTCGCTTACGATTCAAATATCGCCACTATAAGTTAAGTTGCGATAGTTTTTTGTCCTTGCGGACCCAGCTTAGCTCTTCAGCAGTAACGCTAATATTAGCAATAATCGTACCAGAATAAGTTGCTACAGCATTTTTTACCGAATATTCGTGTTTTTGGCCTAAAAATGCTGGTTTACGGGCGTGAACAGAATATTTGAGATGCTGTGGAGATGTAATTATTTTATACGAGGCGGAAGATGCGTCATCTGTTGTATTGCTGCCATTGGTTCGACAAGGCTGAGAGTGGGCATGAGTTAGCAGGGCTTTGACCGGGTGGGTATCAATACGCGTACCAATTGGCTCTCGCTTCGATGATATCACTTGCTCTATTTTCGATGCTATTCATCAGATCTATTGCAGAATATCCAGAATCCTATTTTCGGCAAGATCCGTGAGCTGTTTCTTTACTTTCCCCTGCCATCTTCGAGGCATGGCATGGAACAGCTCTGTGATAAGATTCCCTTGGCCCTTATCGATAAGTGCGAACAGTATTCTTATAGCTGCTTGTCTGTCTTTCATTTGTTTTTCCTGAACTGGTCTTCTGGTCAGAACAAGCAATTTATGCAATGCAAAATTAGCCGGATGAGGAAGAGTAACCGTTGTTGCCCCGACTTTTGTTGTGATGGTATTTTGGGCGAGAAATTCCAAGAACCTCAGTGGCTGGGCATTTAAGCCCAGCTGGGGTAAAGGGTAGGGCTCATCAGATCCTTTGCCTCTTTCAGGAACCAAAAACTCGACGATAAGCTGCGGATGCTGAAGTCTGATGTATCCCTTTGAGCCAGTGAAACCAACAACAAAACCAAGGTCTTTCAATAATTCCGCCACATCTACCTTCGCCTTAATGGCTGATGGTCGGGGAATGAGAAGATCCATATCGCGTGTTACTAAAGATACCTTATACTTCGTTCGGCCAAAAAACTCTTTGTAGAACAGGGTGCACCAGCTTCCTACAAGAACAATGTTTTTCAGAACACCTGCCTTGTCCAACCGGCCCAGAACTTCGGCACATAATTCATACTGGCTCTTTTCCACGCAGGGTACCCTTTAGGAATTTGATCTGTTTTTTTACCTGTGACAGCAATTTTCTGTACTTGGCCCGGTATTCTTTGGCCTGATTATATCCTTTTACCTCCTCATCAGATAGCTTGCCTTTGTAAATGAATCTGACCTTGCCCTTTTCTCTGACTTGCAGGTAGTAATACTCGTGCCCCTTGATCTTCTTTCTTACCAGAGAACCTTTGGGCAGCCTAGCCAGTTCCCTTTCATAATCCCTTTTCATTGCCAGAGAATTGGCAAGCTCTTCTTTTAATACGCTTTTTATGACCTTCATCTTGCAACCTTAA
>CAYGBE010000097.1:0-22526 GCA_964348065.1 uncultured archaeon | reverse complement strand
ATTACAACTCTTCCTCTATCATCTAGAATAGCATTAAAAATAAGAGAATTAGGATTAGCAAATTCTTTCTTTGTTTTGTATGTGAACTCGTCCACCCATATGTTTCACCTAATAGTAGTGCTAAGAAGGATTATTTAAAGCTATGTGGGAATTATCTTACCTCAAAACTGTCAAACTCTTCTTTATATTCACCAAATTCCACTCTAACATTATTAACCTTAGCCAACCAAGGTCCTTTTTTACACCATTCAATCATTTCTTTAACTTTTTCTTCACTGCCTTCAAAAACACCTTCAACTTCACCATCTAACAAATTCTTAATCCATCCTTTTAATCCTAAAGAATTAGCTTTCTGTTTAGCGTAATATCTAAAACTTACTCCTTGAACATCACCTGTTATTAATACATGAGCCCTAATGAATTTCAACCACATCACCAACAGTCAATTTCTTTTTATCAGTCTTCTTTTCTAAACTTTTTTCTTCTGGTTTTTCAGTTAACTTGATATTAAAGAATTTTTCTAACTTCCTTATTAAGGTTGGGGGAGGCTTCCACCCATCCTCAACTCTTCTTATTGTTGACAATTTTTCATTTATCTTCTTAGCCAGATCCTCTTGTTTTAAATTCATTTTCTGCCTAGAGGCTCTTATTATTTGGTTAAAATTCATTTTCAGAATTTCCTCGGGCTCTTCTATTTTGGGTAATTGTTTTTTTACTCTTTTTACTTCAGGCACTCTTATCTCTTCTCCAAAATCAACACAATTTTCACAAACTGTTAGAATTGCGCCTTCAACTTTAGCTTTTCTATTGGCTTTTTTAGAACCACAGAGCTCGCATTCTGCCATAATTTCACTTAAATTTTCTTTCTATTATTAAATTAAATCTTCTTATAACCACTGTTGTAACACCCCACAAAATAGGCAACCACAGGGGAACCAAATACGTTGGGTTTGTATAAGTCCAAGCTCCAAAGTAAATACAAATGGACTCACTAAACCATCCGAAAATAACTCCAAAAAAGAAAGTGATTAAATCATTCTTTTTGTGCCAAATTGCTAAAATACCAATAGATAAAATTAAAAGAATAATTGAAAGCAAAATATTGTCTCCCCAAAAAAGAATAACCGAAACAATAGAAACAATATACGCCACGATTATGGAAATAGCATTCAACATTAATTATAAATAGTTCATGGGAAAATAAATAATGGGTTGGTATGACCGGTGGACTACAAATCCAGTTCTAAAGATTTATTTAAAGGTAATTATCTATTATTTCTATCGAAGGTGTTGTTAAATGGCTACTTATAATCCTCAAGAACTAGAAAAAAGGATATTAAAGCTTTGGGAAAAGGAGAAATTCATAAAGAAATCTTTAGATTTGAGAAAGAACAGTAAGAAGACCTTTTCTTTTATGGACGGTCCCCCAACAGCTAATAATCCAATGGGAGTTCATCATTCTTGGGGAAGAACTTACAAAGATCTTTTCTTAAGACTTAAGACAATGCAGGGTTGTAATACAAGAAAACAGCCTGGTTTTGATTGTCAGGGATTATGGGTAGAGGTTGGTGTTGAAAAAGAGCTTGGTTTTAAAACCAAAAAGGATATAGAAAAATTTGGTATTGCTGAATTTTGTAAAAAGTGTGTAGAGAATGTTCTTAATTATGTTAAGGTCTGGATTAATTTATCTAAAAAACTTGGAATGTGGATGGATTGGGAAAATCCTTATCTAACCTTATCAGACACAAACATAGAATATGTTTGGTACTTTCTGAAAAAATGTCATGAAAAAGGCTGGTTGTACAAGGGATTGAAAGTTTTGCCTTGGTGTCCAAGATGCGGAACATCTTTATCATCACACGAGGTATCAAGTGGTTATAAAACAAAAACACATGCAGCAATTTATGTAAAATTCCCAATAAAAGAAGCTGAAGATGAGTATCTTTTGATTTATACAACAACGCCTTGGACATTAGCTTCTAATGTTGCTGTTGCTGCACATCCTAATGAAGAATACGCCAAGGTAAAAGTTGATAATGAAAGATTCATACTTGGAAAAAATCTTTTAGAAACCGTGTTTCCTAAAAAGAATTACAAAATATTGAAAACATTTTACGGAAGAGAATTAGTTGAATTACAATATGAAAACCCAATGAAAGATTTATTACCAATCCAATGGAACATAACAGGAAAGATTATTCTATCTGAAGAATTTGTAAGTCTGGAAGAAGGAACTGGATTAGTTCATATAGCTCCTGGACATGGACCAGAAGACTATCAATTGGGTTTAGAATACAAACTTCCTGTTCTATCTCCAATAGATGAAGATGGTTTGTTTACTGATGATGCTGGTTGGTTAAAAGGAAAAAATGCAAAACAGGCAAATGAATTGGTTATGCAAAAACTTAAGGAAAGAAATGTTTTATACAATGAAACTAGCATAACTCACAGCTATCCTTGTTGTTGGAGGTGTGATGAAGAATTAATTTATAGAACAGGAGAAGAATGGTTCATAAAATCTGAAGAAATAAGGCCCAAGTTAATTAAAGAGACGAAAAAAGTTATTTGGTATCCAGAATGGACTAAAAAAAGTATGTTAGATTGGTTGAAAAATTTAAAAGATTGGAACATTTCTAGAAAAAGATATTATGGATTGCCTCTGCCAATTTGGGTCTGTGGGTGTGGACAAATAGAAGTTATAGGAAGTAAAAAAGAGCTAAAGAAAAAATCCATTAAAGGATTCAATCAATTAAAAGAATTACATAGGCCTTGGATCGATAATGTTGTTCTTAAATGTTCAAAATGTGGAAAGGAAATGAAAAGAATTGAGGAAACTGGAGATTGTTGGTTAGATGCTGGTGTTGTTTTCTTTTCAACTCTTAATTATTTAGATAATAAAAGGTTTTGGAAAAAATGGTTTCCTGGAGACTTTATAACAGAGATGCATGAACAGGTTAGGCTTTGGTTTTATGCTACTTTGTTTGTTTCAGTTACAATAGAAAACAGGACTCCTTACAAATCTGTTTTAGCACATGGAATGGTTCTAGATGAAAACTTCAAAGAAATGCACAAGAGTGCTGGAAATGCTATTTGGGCTGATGAGGCTTTGGAAAAGATGGGAGCAGATATAATGAGATGGATGTACTCCAAACAAAATCCAGGACAACCAATGCCTTTTGGTTATACGCCTGCCAAAGAAGTTAGAAGAATTTTGAATGTTTTATTCAATACTGTTAAATTCTTACAAACTTATGCTGAAGTAAATGATTTCAAACCAAAAAAACCAAAAAGTCTAGATATATCTAGCAAATGGTTGTTATCCAGAATTCAAAGTTTAAGTCAAGAAGTCACAAAAGATCTAGAAGAACTGAAACCACATTTAGCAGCTAATAAATTAGAAAACTTTTTCTTGAATGACTTGTCAAGATGGTATGGCCACATAATAAGAGAAGATATAAAACCAGGAATAAAATCAAAAAATAAGCAATCCATGCTCTATACATTTTATACTGCAAGTTTAGATACTCTAAAACTGTTATCGCCATTCATACCATTTATTGTAGAAGATTTGTATCAAGATTTTTTCAAGAAATTTGAAAAAGAGGAGAGCATACACCTTTCTGATTGGCCCAAAGTAGATAAAAAAATGTTAAATAAAAAATTAGAAGATGAAATGGAAATTGTTAAGAAAATAGTTGAAGTATCTAATGGTTTAAGGCATGAAAAGGGAATAAAATTAAAATATCCATTGAAAACATTGACTATTAAAGGTAAGAAAGAAGTTAAAGATGCATTGAAAACATTAGAAGAAATTGTTAAGAAAATGGCTAATGTTAAAAACGTTAAATATGAAACTTCGGAAAAAGAATTAGAAGCTGTTCTAGATACAGAAGTTACACAAGAATTGAAAAATGAATGGTTATTAAGTGAACTTACAAGAAATGTTCAAGCATTTAGAAAGAAATTGGGCCTAGAAATAAAAGACAAAGTTAGTTTGTATCTTCCTAGAGAAGAATTATTCAAAAAATCAAAAGGAATTATAGAAGGTCTTACAGGAAGTAAAATAATATTTGGTGAAATAGAAGGTAAGAAATCTGAATTTAAATTTGAAGATAAGAAGTATGAATTTGGAATAAAGATCTGATTATTTCATTTTTAAAACAATTGTTTCTTCTGGAGTTAAGGTTTCATCATAAATTCTTACTGAGTCTATTGTTCCATTAAATGGTTCAATACTGCCATCGCCATAAATTCCAACTCTTAGAGGGATGTCAGAAGTAATTGAACTTGTTGTTGTGTCTGTAACTGGAGACCTGCCTAAACCGTCGAGATAAATATATAAATTATCTGTTGAAGTATTATCTCTAATTCCTAAAGTATGATGCCATTTTCCATCTGGTGTAAATGAAATAACTGTTGTCGAAAAGACTGAACCATCATGAATTCTAAAATTGATCTCATTATTGACGTATCGAATGTAAAAACCTGGTTTTGATGACCAATAATATTTGTTAACTATATGTTGACTGGAAGTAGATATTGTATTAAACCATAACTCAATTGTAAAGTCTTCATTTAATTCTAAACTATCAGAAGAAGATATATTAATATGATCACCCATTCCATCAAATTTTAAGCCATTTCCATATTTTCCTTTAGTCCAATTAGTATTACCAATTAATGTTGCATCATTTCCATATCCAGACTTATCATGAGCAATTGTTCCTCCACCTTCATCAAAATCTAAAGCTAAAATACAAGAATCTGGTAATTCTGCCTCAAAAATTGCCAGTGCTTCTGTTTTAGGATTGGTAATTCTTAATTGATATTCTCCTGCTGATATTCCCCATAAAGGTAATGATATAGTAGCTAATTGTCCCTCTTTTATTGAAGAAGGCGTCATTTCAAAATTAAATTTTTCATCATTTATGTAGATATTCAAACTACTATTGGCAATCACACCTTTTCCACAATTCCTTAGATATACTTTGTTTTGATGCATTGAATCTACAAACATACAAGAAGAGACAGCCTCAGTCATATGTGTCACTTCCTCTGTTCCTCTTTCTTCTAATGAAGAAAATGTACCAAATAAAAAAGTATAAACTAAAGAAGCCAAAGCCACGACAATTAATAGAATTAGTACAATAAGGACTATGTCAGATATTCCTTTCATAATATATTATTTTATAGTATAAGAATTAACTTTTCTTTTTTTCTAAAATACTAATGATATAGCCTGCAATTTTATTTCTAATAACTTTATCATCAAACAATCCCATTTCTTCTAGAATTTCTTTATTATTATTAAAATTATTACTAAACTTTTCTGGATATTCCTCCACCAATTTCTCAGCTATGCGCTTTACCCATTTGCCTCTTATTCTTCCCATAATTACCGTAACCTTTTATTCTTATATGTAATAAATAAATTTATGCATTATCTTGTTATAAACCCCATTGGGTTATTTGTATTTGATGAAAAGAATAAGTTAGTAAAACTTAAATACTTTGATAAAAATCCCAAAGAGATTGCCAAGAAACTAGAACAAGAAGATTTTCCAGAACTAAAAGAAATTAAAAATGGATTCAAAGATTTAATTGTAAAACAGCCAAACAAGGCAACAAAATATTTTAGGAAGAACTTTAGAGAAATTGTTCTAGAGAATTTTAAAAATGAAGTTGAATTAAACCAATTTCTAAATTCTGTTTTAATAGAAAAGACTAAATTAAAAATATCTAAAATAGAAAGAAGAGATAAATTAATAATTCAAACTATATCCTCTCTAAGTGATTTAGAAAAGATTTTAAATACAATGAGTGAGAGATTAAGAGAGTGGTATGGACTGCACTATCCTGAAATTGAAATCAAGGATCATGAGAGGTTTGCGAAATTAGTTGCTGAGCATGGAGATAGAAGCAATTTCAAAGATTTTGAAACAAGCATGGGAATGAAATTAAAAGAAAGTGATGTAAAGATTCTACAAATTTATGCTAAACAACTAAAGGAGTTATATAGTTTGAAAAAGAAAGTTGAAAAATATTTGGAAAAAATAGTTCCTGAAGAAATACCAAATCTAAATGCTTTATTAGGAAGTACTTTAGCTGCTAGATTATTAGCTTTAGCTGGTTCTTTAGAAAAACTTGCAAAAATGCCTTCATCCGCAATTCAATTGCTTGGTGCTGAAAAATCTTTGTTTAAATTTTTAAGAGGTAGGGAAAAAGTTAGACCTCCTAGATTTGGATTACTGTACTTGCATCCTGATGTATCAGGTTCAAAAAGAGAATTGCAAGGAAAAATTGCAAGAGCACTATCTAGTAAATTAACATTGGCTGCTAGAGCAGATTTTTATACAAAAAAAGATATTTCTAAAAAACTTTTAGAAGATTATAAGAAAAAACTAAATAAAATTTTAAAAGCTTAAATTGTTAAGCATTAAAAAATATTCTATGACTAGAGTATGTCTTTCACATTCCGAAGGTCCATTTTATACATGTAGAAAAGCTATGGAAAATATTCAAATAAATGTTGAGAGGGAACCTTCAGTTTTTGAATATAAAAACAACTGGGTTGTTATTCAAATGGAAAGAATTGTTGAAGATCTTGGTTATAAAGGTTCAAATGATACTTTTTCTGATGGTTTTTATATTTTTAATAGAGTTATGGAAGCTGATAAAAGAGGAAAAGTAGAATTACCCGATCCATTTTCTTATTTAAAACAAGTAAGAACTGAAGAATGTCCTTCTTGTGAAAGTGGAATAAAAATTATGAAGCAACCTATGAGAACAAAATTAAAATGTGCTTTCTTCTGTGATTGGTCAAAAGCTCTTTTAAATCTAAAATTAAGAACTGGGAAAAGTATTGTTGAAAGGGCTTGTGAGACAACAGAAGTAATGTTAAAAAAGATGATACCCACACCAGAAAATATACGTGGAATTACTGATGACATCATATATAATGCAATTCAACAACTTTTAGTAGAAAGATATAATTTAGATCCGACTAATATTGTTTTTAAATCTTAATTATTTTCTGTTTCCAGTTATTTTCTCTGCAAGTTCATGACCACCTGAAATTTCTGGTGCAACTATAATATCTGCTCCTGCTTTTTTAAATTCTGACTTAGATTCAATTGTATTTACTCTTGTACCAACTTTTATTCTGGGATTCAAGTCCTTGGCTGTTAAGACTAAGAAAACATTTGAATCGTCCTTTCCAGTACAAGCTATCAGACCTTTGGATTTTTTAATTTTTGCTTTAATCAAAATATCTTCGTCTAAACAGTCGCCTTCAATAACAAGAAAACCTTCTTTTCTGATATTTTTTACTGTTTTTGGATCATTCTCAATTAAAAGTAGGTTTTCTTTTAATTCTCTTAATTTATCTGCAACATGAATTCCAACTCTTCCTGCACCACAGACTATATAATGATTCTTTATTGATGAAAGTTTCGAAGCCATTAAAAAACCTCCTATTATATTTGTTTCACTTAATAAGGTAACAAACCTATCGAATATAACATAAACTACTCCTAAAATTAGAAATATTAAAGTAACATAAATGATGTTTCCTAAAGTTCCTCCGCCACCAACTGTTATTATTCTAAACAAAGTGATTTCAAAACCCTGTAAAATTCCTACACCTGAATAAAAACTAACAAACAAAGAAGCAACAAAAATTAATACAAAGACAATTATGATTGCTACTATCACTTCTTTTAACATTCTGTGAGCAATTTGTTGCATGAGAATCTTAATATTTATTTATTTAACCTAATTTATAAAGTGAGCTAAATGGAAGAGATATTTCCTGGAGTATTTTCAATAAATAATAAACTTGCAACTGAAAACTCTGTTCTGGGATACAAGCCATTTGATGAAGAATTGATCATAGAAAATAAAAGGGAGTTCAGATCATGGAATCCTACCAGAAGTAAAGCAGCTGCTGCAATAAAAAAAGGTATAAAGAAATTCCCAATCAAGAAAAATGATATAATATTATATCTTGGGGCTGCTCATGGTTACACCCCTTCATTCCTTTCTAACATTATTGGAAAAAACGGTATAATTTATGCTTTAGAGTTCTCTGAAAGATGTTTTCAAGAATTGTTGCCTTTGTGTTTAAAGTATAAAAACATAGTTCCTATTCTTGCAGACGCTAGAAAGCCTGAAGTTTATCAGTGGATTGAAAAGGTTGATGTTGTTTATGTTGATATTGCACAACCTGATGAAACAGAAATTGCAATAAGAAATTGCCAAGAATTTTTAAAACCAAAAGGTTATTTGATGGTAGCAATAAAATCTAGAAGCATAGATGTCACCAAATCCCCTAAACAAGTTTATAAAAATGAGATTAAAAAATTGAAAGAGGCTGGATTCAAAATAGTGGATTGGAAAACTTTAGATCCTTTAGAAAGGGCTCACGCCTTTATAATTGCTAAGCTTTGATTAAATATGAAAAGAAAATCAAGATTACTTATAAGAATAAGAATACTTGCTTTTTTGAAAAAAAGACCTATGAATTCTTTTGAATTGTCTCAAAGAATAAAATGTCCTTTAGAAAGAGTAGAAAAACAGTTGAAGCGTCTTGAAGAAAATGGCAAGGTTGAAAAAATACGTTCAACAAAATTTAAGCAAATTTTCTGGAGATTGAAAAAATAAGGTGTGGAAGGGGAATTGAAAAATTAGAAATAGAAGTTTAAATGTTTATTAATGTTATTTTCTTTTTGGTGGTTCTGTTATCCCGAATTTTCTGTCTAATTCTTCTAATTCTTTTGTTCTCTTGGATGCATAATCATGGTCTCCTTCAGCCCAAGCATCATCAACTGTTCTATAATGTGTATCTCTTAATTTCAAGTACTCTGTTTTTTCATTTTCGTCTTCTGATTTAAACATAGTAAAAATATTGACAGAAAGTAATTTAAATGCGGAGGGCAGGATTTGAACCTGCGAACTCACTAAGAGATTAGGTCTTGAGCCTAACGCCTTTGACCAGACTTGGCTACCTCCGCATGTTGAAAAATAAATCACAGAACAATATAAAAGTTAGCATTTATAGCCAAAGCTAACACTTGAAAAATAAAGAAAAAAATTGAAGTTTTTTAATTACAAATCATGTGGTCTTATTGTTGCTCTCTTATTTTTCTTTGCCCTTAGAGCAGCTTCTTTTACAACTTCTTCTACTTTCTTATCAAGAGCATCATAAAAATTTCCTGCAAATCTCATTCCTTTCACAGATTTCTTTACTTTTGATCTAACAATTAAAGCCATCATATCACCTCTAAAACACTAATATTTTGAATATTTAAAAAGGTTTTGGTTTTTTCTTGGTTTTTACAATGTTTTAAAATAATAAATGAAATGCCCCCGATGGGATTTGAACCCATGTTAGTGACTAACCTCACTCATCTTTTTATCGTATCCTTCGAAATGAATTCGAAGGGCCACTGTCCTTAGCCGGACTAGACGACAGGGGCATGATAAGAAATTGTTGTTTAAAGTAATTTAAATGTTTTGTGGGCCTATCCAGAATCGAACTGGAGTTTCAACCGTGTGAGGGTTGTGTCCTACCACTAGACTATAGGCCCAAAATAGCGCTGAGGGTGGGATTTGAACCCACATGAGCTCTCGCTCACCAGCTTAGCAGGCTGGCGCACTACCAGGTTATGCGACCTCAGCTATGATTTAAAACTTTCCGCTAAAATTTATATAGATACGCACTAATTATATATTATTACATTTTTAAGGAGATTTTTATGGCCATAACAGTAAAAAACATGTCCGAAGTTTTTGGTAAAGATGTTTTTACAAATAAAGGGGTTTTTTGTGGAAGAGTTTATGATATTGATATAAACTTGTCAAAATTTAGAATAAATTCTATTATTGTAGAAACTGGAAAAGGTTCTTTTTTATCAAACATGATTGGTGGTAGAAAAGGTGTTATAATACCTTACACGCTTATCATCAATGTTGGTGATGTTGTAATAATAAAACATATAACACCAACAATACCAAGTGAAACAGAAACCACTGCAGAAACCGGAGAATTGCCTTCATTAGCTTGATTTAGCTTTAACTATTTCAGCTAAGGCAGAATAAATTAATTTACCAGCTATTAGAGTATATGAAATATTTTCTTCAGGCAAAAATTCAACAAAATCTACTGCCACTAAATTTTTAGCTAAAGCTCTTATGCCTTCTAATACTTGATTAAAGGTCAGACCATTTGGTTCTGGAATAGCAACAGCAGGCATTACAGCAGAATCTAAAACATCAAAATCTATTGAAAGATAGACTGGCTCATTTATGGCTTTAAGATCTTCTAGTGTAGCTATCTTTATTTTATCATTACTATTGATATATTCCCATTCTGCTTTTGAAAAGGTTCTAGCACCATAAATGTATGTTTTAAAACCGTCCTCAACTATTTTACGGGTAACCGAAAAGAAGCAAAGATCCTTATTTTCACAATCAGGATGTGCATCAAAGGTTACAAAAACTTTAGGTTTAACAGCTTTAACAGCTGGATGAGTTATTGAATGGTCTCCCCCAAGGATTATAGGAAAGTTTTTAATTTTTTTTATATGTTCAATTATATCCTCATAACTATTTGGTTCTACATAACCAAGGTCTTTTAACCAAACATTTTTTAAATCTACTCCATTAATGTATGTTTCAAGTTGTGGAAAAATTCTTTTTATTTCAAATGGAGCTTTGTCAGAACCTCTTCTAAAATTTTTTCTATCTAAACAAATACCTAATAATGAAAAATCCATGACTATAATTTAAAGTCTTAAGTTTAAAAGAATTATATGTGGCAACTTCTTCGTCCTGATGCTATTGATGTTCTCGAAAGTGAAAATGTGAAAAAGGCTTTACCTAGATATAGAAAGGTTTTAATGAAAAAAGAAAAGGCAAATTTTCTTAAAATAAAACTAAAAGAAAGGGTTAAGAAAGCCTATAATATCTTAAATTCTTGTCAATTGTGTGAAAGGAAGTGTAAAATCAATAGAAATAAAACCAAGGGTTTCTGTAAAGTTGGTAACAAGCCTATAATATCCTCTTCTTTTGTTCATTTAGGAGAGGAACCTATGCTTATTCCTTCATTCACAATTTTCTTTATGGGTTGTACTTTTCATTGTCAATATTGCCAGAACTGGAGTATATCACAATGGTTTGAAAATGGAAGGATCACAAGTGTAAAAGAATTGACAAACATGATAGAAGAACACAAAAATTGTAGAAATGTAAATTTTGTTGGCGGAGAGCCAACTCCACAATTGCCTTTTATTTTAGATGCTCTACAAAACGTTAAATCAAGCATACCTACAGTCTGGAATTCAAATTTTTATATGAGTTTAAAATCAATGAATTTGTTAAAGCATGTTATTGATGTTTATTTATCTGACTGGAAGTATTGGAACAATAAATGTGCTGAAAGGCTATCAAAAGTTGAAAACTATTTAGAAATTATAAAAAGAAATCACGACTTGGCATTTAAGAATTCTGAACTGATTATAAGACACCTAGTTCTACCTAACCATTTTGATTGTTGCACAAAACCAATTTTAAATTATATATCAAAAAATTATGGGGGAAAAGTTATAGTTAACATAATGGGACAATACAGACCAGCGTATAAAGCTCATAGATACCCTGAAATATCAAGTTATCCAAAAGAAGAACTGGAAAAAGCTTGGGAACTAGCAGACAAATTAGTTTTAAATTGGGTTAAATAGTAATTATAAATGTTGATTTCATGAAAGACAATGTTATTGAAACTTCAATTGATAAACTCATACAAGTTTTAAAAGAAAAAGGTAAAATGAGTATTAGCGAAGTTGCTGATTTTTTAAACGTAACCCAAAAAGAAGTAGAACCTTGGATTAATATTCTTGAAGAAAATGGAATTATAGAAATAAAATATCCTGTAATTGGGGAACCAAAAATAATTTTGAAATCAACTGCACCTGAAAAAATAGACATAAAAAAGCTTCAGGAAAAACCTGAAGTTGAAACTAAAACAAAAGAAAGTAAAGAAGAACCTGAAAAATCAATTCCAATTGAAAAACCTAGTATAAAAGAAAGAATAGAAATAAAACCTGAAGTTGAAGGTGTGGAAACTAAAAGTATTGTTGAAAAGGTAGAAAAATTAGAAACCAAAATAACTGAACTTTCGCATGAAGTAGATGTTTCAATACTTAAAGAAGAACTATCTGAAATATTACTAATTGTAGCCGGACTAAGAGATATTGAAAAAATATCATTTTATTTAAAAGAGATTTTAAGTCTTGTTCATAAAATGAAAGAGAAAAACGTATGGACCAATGAAGATAATGATCTCATAATAACAATGCTTAGTGGAATAGCAGAGAATTGGAGAGAATATGGTGAAAATAAAATAGCAAGTATATTTGATAGAGTAAAAGAAAGGATAAAAACTGCTTAAATATAAATAAAAGAAATTAATAAGTGATTATATGGCCTTTAGATTATTCGGAAAAAAGAAGAAAAAGATCAAAAGAAGGGTTAAGAAAAAGAAAGTAAAGAAAAGGGTTAAAAGGAAGGTTAGAAAACCTAAGAGAATTAAAAGAAGGGTTAGAAAACCTAAGAAAGTTCTTAAGAAATACAAAAAGATTAAAAAAAAGAAGAAATTAGTGAAAAGAGTTAGAAAACCTGTGAAAAAAATTAAAGTTTCTAAAGCTAAAATTAAACCTTTAATAAATAAAATGCCTGATGAAAAGGCTTACGAACTGTTAAAGAGATACAGAATAAAAATGCCTGCTTATGCATTTTGCAAAAATGAAGAAGAATTATTGAAAGCTGTTAAAAAAATAGGTTTCCCAATTGTAATGAAGGTTTCTGGTAGAAATATTGTTCATAAAACGGACATCAATGGTGTTAGACTTAATATAGAAACAGAAGAGCATGCTGTTAAAACGTTTAATGAATTAATGAAAATAAAAACCTGTGAAAAAGTTTTAGTTCAAAAAATGATAACAGAGGGTTATGAAATAATAGTGGGTGGAAGAAAAGATCCACAATTTGATAGAGTTATAGCATTGGGAGCAGGAGGAATATTCACAGAATTTTTAAAAGATGTTAGTTTTAGGGTTCCTCCATTAAGTAGAGACGATGTAGAAGGAATGTTAAGAGAAGTTAGGTTTTCAGAATTGATTCTCAAAGGGTTTAGAGGTCAAAAACCAGCAAACAAAGAAGCTATAGTAAATACAATACTAACGGTTTCAAGAGTAATGGAAAAAAATCCAAAAATAAGAGAAATAGATATAAACCCATTATTTGCAACTTCTAAAAATGCAATTGCTGCAGACATAAGAATAATCTTGGAATAACTATAAATTCTAGCTCATCAAAATATTATTAATCTTAAGGTGTAAAAAATGGCCAAAAGAAAAAGAAGAAGAAAGAAATAATTTTTGGTTTTTAAAAGAAATAAAAAAGTAATTGTTTTGGGAGGCTTGCCTCCCTTTTTTCTTAAAAAAATTAATACCTCTCACTGGGATGCCAAACAAAATCTTCTGGAAAATTAGTAACTGGTTGAGCACAGAACTTTTCTCCGCACTCACACTCGACTTCTACTTGTTCTAAACTAATTTTAAACTTATTTCTACAATGTGGGCAAGAAACTAAGCGATTATTTTTAACAAGATCGTCATCAAAGAAGGTCTTTTCCATAAAAGAAAATGTTTTAAACAAATATTTATAACTTATATATTTTAAAAAATAGTAAAAACTATTTAAAATATTTTAATAACTGTTTTACTTTGAACTTATATAAATTCCTTTAAGCAAAAATAAAATCCCTACAACAAAAAATGAATACATCCAAGCATCTTTGAATTCTGGAGTAAAGTAAAATATTAGAGACACTATTATCAGCAATATTCCAAGGAATATTTTATGACATGCTGGCGAATATGTTTTTTGTTTTTTTACCATAAAATGTAAATTGAATGAATGAAATATAAAGGTTTTTATATTTAGAACTTATATTATTTTTAGGTGAATTAATGGTTGAAAAAAAGCTTGTAGGAAAAATAACACATTTTTATCCAAAAATATCTGTAGCTGTAGTTGAATTAGAAGATACATTGAATGTTGGGGACAAAATATCAGTAGAAAGAGGTGAAGAGTCATTTGAACAAGTTGTAGAATCAATGCAAATTGAACATGAAAACATTCAAACAGCAGAAGCAGGACAAGCGATCGGTCTAAGAACCAAAGAAAAGACTAAAGAAGGAGCACAGGTCTTTAAACTAGTAGAATAAAAATAAATACTAGGAAATATATAATAGTTCCCATGTTATTTTTTGATAAATTCTTTAATCCTACGTCCATAGCTGTTGTAGGAGCTAGTAGAACTCCTGGAAAATTAGGATATACAATATTAGAAAATCTTAAATCCTCTTTTAATGGGGATATATACCCTATAAACCCCAATGCCGTTGAAATATTGGGTTTTAATGCTTATCCTTCTGTATTAGATGTGGAGGAACCTATTGACCATGCTGTAATAGTAGTTCCAGCAGAAATAGTTTTAGATGTAATTAAAGAAGGAATCAAAAAGAAAATAAAAGCTTTTACAATAATATCTTCTGGTTTTTCCGAGATAGGAGAAAAAGAAAGAGAATTAAGTCTTAAAGAACTTTCTAAGAAAAGAAAAATACGTATCATAGGGCCTAACTGTATAGGTATATATAAGAAAGGATTAGATATGTTGTTCTTTCCAAAAAAACGTTTAAAAAGACCTTTAGATGGTTCTATATCTTTTATAAGTCAATCTGGAGCATTTGGTTCTATTTTATTAGATATTATGGCTCATGAAGGTGTAGGAGTTTCTAAGTTCATATCTATAGGTAATAAAGCAGATGTGGATGAAATAGAGCTAATGAAGTATTTAGAAAAGGATTTATCAACTAGATGTATTGCACTTTACCTAGAATCTATTGATGATGGTTCTGAATTTGTAAAAACAGCTAAAAAAGTTACAAAAACCAAACCAGTAGTTGTTTTTAAAGCTGGTAAAACTGAGAAAGGAGTTGAAGCTGTTGCTTCGCATACAGGAGCTTTGGCAGGATCAGCACAAATATATTCTGCTGCATTTAAACAAGCTGGAATAATTGAAGCTCATTCCTCTGAAGAAATTTTTGATTATGCTAAAGTATTGGCAAACCAACCTGCTTTAAAGGACAATAAAATAGCAATTGTAACAGATGGTGGCGGTTTTGGTATTGTTGCTGCTGATGCAGCAATAAAATATGGGTTAGAACTTCCTTCTTTGTCTGATTCTTCTTTAAAATCTCTAAAATCATTTTTACCGTCTTATGCATCTACAAAAAACCCAGTTGACATAACTGGCGATGCTACTGTTGAAAGGTATCACAAAACTTTAGGAATTGTTTTAAAAGATAAAAATATTTCTGGTGCTGTTTGTATTGCTTTGATGCAGCTCCCAACCTTAGATGATGGTATAGTTAATGTTTTGAAGGATTGTAAAGTTTTTGGAAAACCAATAACTGTTGTTTCTGCTGGAAGTAAATATGCTTTGGAAATAAATAAAAGAATTGAAAGATTTGGAATTCCTGTTTATCCAAGTCCAGAAAGGGCAGTTAAAGCTATGGCAGTTCTTCATGAATACGGGAATATATTGAAAAGGAAATAATGAAATTTTATAACTACTTCTAGTAGTCAAAGAATAATATGCTATGACTTGTTCTTAGAAACAACATGAACAAAAAAATCTTAATAGCAATGGCAGGATTGTTGACAATTGGTATTGTTGGTATGGCTGTAATATCAAGTTATGGGTCTATAACAGGATATGCAACAGTTGAACAAGGAATATCAATAGATATATATGGTTCTTCAAATGATGAAATGTATGACCTAAAAACAGTACATCAAGGTGAAACAGTTTATTCTCCAAAAATAAAATTAAAAAACAGTATAGATAATGCAGTTGATGTTAATATCACATTTGAAATAATGGCTGGAAGTGCTGGTGGAGAAGAAGATTTAGGTTTTTCCATAGTAAATGAATACAAAAATGAAACTTTAACTAATCCAATAACAATTCCAACAGATGATCTTTACTTCTATGTAGAACATAGATTTCAGCCAGATGCAGAATTAGGAAACTATACATTTGGATTAGAAGTAATTCCAGCTTAAACTTTAAAATCCTTAGATTTGTAAGCTTTACAAAAACTTGAGAATGGACAATTTTTAGAATCTTTTATACACAAAGGATTTACAGGTTTACAGGTTTCCTTGCCAAAACTAACAAAACCAAGATTAATTAAATACCATTTATTTTGGGGGAACAAGCTTTCTAGCTTTTCCCTTACTTCTTCAACGTTAGCTTTCTCATTAACTAAACCTATTCTTTTAGGAACTCTGTTACAATGTGTATCAATGGCTATTCTTGGTATTCCAAAACCATACATTAGAACAATATCAGCTGTTTTGTATCCAACTCCTGGTAATTCTATTAGTTCCTCTCTGGTTTTAGGAACTTTGCCTTTGTATTCTTCTAAAATAATCTTGGATATCTGTTTTATTCTTTTGGCTTTTTGTTTGTATGGACCAGAAACTCTTATCAAATTCTGTAGTTTTTTCATAGGTAATTTCAAAATCTGTTTTGCTGTTCTAGCAACAGCAAACAATTGATCAGCAGCTTTTTCTGTATTCTCATCCCTTGTTCTTTGAGATAAAACAGTTCCTATTAACAATTCAAATAATTCTTGTTTTTTCATAGGAGAGATATCAATTTGTTTTCCGTATTTTTTTTCTATGTAATTAAGAATAATCTTTATTTTGTCCATAATATTACTTTGTACTAAAATTTTAATACGAAAACCTTTTAAATCTAAGCTACTATTTATTTAGAATGAGGCAAAGAAGTCTGTGGATTTTTGACTGCATTATCTTTATAGACTGATTCATCGACCTCTACTCTCAAATCATTCTTGGTGTTTATGTGTTCTTAAAAAAAACTTGTTTTGATTATAGTAATAAAATAAGAGATTTTGTTAATCCAAAAGAGGTGTATGAAGAATGGTAAATGGACAGATAAAAGTTGAAATCGGTAGAATAAGGCCAAAGAAAGCTTTTGAAGCTGCAAAAGCTGTATATCAAACTTTTGTGGGATTAAGTGCTGAGTATCTTAAAGATCCAACAAAATTAGAAGAGTTCAAAGGAGAAATAAAAAGATATAAGTGGAGATATGGTAATGAAGGACCAATGACAAATAGTAGAAGACGCAATAAAAGAATATTGGGAAGAAAAGAAGCTGTAACAAGTAGAGAAGCTACGGGTGATTTAAGGGATATGTGTTGTATGGCAGTTAATTATTTATCGCCTGATAGAATGCCTAAAATAGTGCAACCTTTTTTAAAAAAATAATGGGAATAAAAGAAAATAACTACAAAATTATTAAAGTTAATGCCATTACAAACATTCCTAAAAATAAACCTAACATAGAAAGATGTGGTTCACCATGTGATTCTTTATGCATATAAACATAAGGTAACAACTCATCAAAACTTATGAAAATCATAATACCTGCAACTGCAGATAGAATTATTCCTAATATGAAATCATTTAAAAATTGATATAAAACTAAAAATCCTAAAATTGCTCCTATTGGTTCTGCGATACCTGAAAGAAATGAATATAAAAATGCTTTTTTTCTACTTCCAGTCGTATAGAATATAGGTAATGAAACAGCAATGCCTTCTGGTATATTATGCAAAGCAACTGCCAATGCAATTAAAAGACCTAATCTTAGGTCTGTTAGTGAAGAGAAAATAACTGCTATTCCTTCTGGAAAATTATGTATGGTTATACCTAAAACAAGTAAAATTGCTGTTCTTTTTAGTTTTCCTTTACTTTTTTCAGGAGTTTCTTCTTCATAACTATGCGGTATTAAAATATCTATTAAAAATATTAATATTATACCTCCGAAAAATCCTAAAAATGCAGTTAATAAATTTGTACTTGCAATTCCTTCTGCTAACAATTCTGTGAAAGATATGAAAATCATAACTCCTGCTGAAAAACCAAAGGCAACACATAGATAACAGAACTTAGGTTTTCGTTTTTTTATTAAAAAAGCAATTAAGCTTCCTAAAGTTGTTGAAATGCCTGCTAAAAAAGCTAGTAAAAGTGGGAAAACGAATTCCATAATAGAATTTGTTAGATTCGCTTTAAATATTTTGAAAATAGAAATAAAATATTGAAAGGAGGACTAAAATGAAATATCAAATAAAATACAAACCGTCTTATTCAATGCTTGTTGTTAATCTAGGGAAAGGTGAAAAAATAACAGCTGAGTCCGGAGCAATGACTTATATGGATCCTCATATAGATGTTGAAACAACTAAGAGAAAAAGAGGTATTCTAGATACTTTAGGTCTTGCAATTCTTGGAGGTCAATCTTTTTTTGTAAACAGATATACAGCCATGAAGCCTGGAAAAATATCATTTGTATCAGCACCTGTAGGAGATATAGAAACCATAAAAGTTACACCAAGAAAAGGTTATATAATACAAAAAAGTTCTTATGTAGCATCTGCAGGAAATATAAATCTGGATATTAGATGGGAAGGTTTTACTAGAGGTTTGTTCGGCCAAGGATTATTTATGTTAAGAGCAACAGGGAGTGGTACTTTATTCATAAATACTTTTGGAGCAATAGACAAACATATTTTAAAACCTGGACAAAAGTTAATAGTTGATAATTTCCATCTTGTAGGATTTAGTGACACATGTGATTATGAAGTTAGAAAATTTGGAGGATTAAAAGAAACAATTTTAGGTGGAGAAGGACTAGTAACTCATATAACAGGACCAGGAGAGGTTTACATACAAACAAAAAACCTAAGAGAATTTGTAGAATGGTTATGGACATTAATTGGACCCAGAGTTAGATCAAGAGCTAGATAAGGAGGTTTTAAAATGCCAAGGGTAGTACATTTTGAGATTAGTGTAGATAATCCTGAAAGAGCTAAGAATTTTTATGAAAGTGTATTTGGATGGAAAATTGAAAAATATGGACCTATAGATTATTGGCTTATCATAACTGGAGAAAAAAATGAACCTGGAATTGATGGTGCATTAATGAAAAGAGAAGAATCTAAACAAAACATTGTAAATACAATTAGTGTTTCTTCAATTGATGAATTCATAGAAAAAGTTAAGGAAAATGGGGGCAAGGTGTTAATGCCCAAACAAGCTATTCCGGACGTTGGATATCACACATATTGTCAAGATACTGAGGGAAATGTATTTGGAATTTTGGAAGAAGACAAAACAGCCAAATAAAATCACTTGAATTTTTGGGCTTTTCTTTTAATTTCATTAGATATAGCAGGAATTTTAATGTTTTTCTCATGCAAAACTCCTGCAATTATTCCAAATTGTTTTGGAGTTAGCTGATGTATTCTTTTATTTTGTAGATGTTTTAATTTCAAAATTGGTAATACTTGTCTAACAGTTTTAGTCCTTTTGAAGAACATGAAATCTAAAGTTCTTTTAAAAAAATCTTCAGAACTAATATCAAACTTAGGCTTAGTTTTTTTGATTTTAACAATTGCACAATCAACTTTTGGAGAAGGATAAAATGAAGTTTTTTTAATCAACTCTAATATTTTCACGTTAGCAACACGTCGAACCTGAACAGTTATTCTACTATATCCTTTTTGACCTGGAAACGCACAAAGCCTCTTAGCTAATCTTTTTTGATAAATTAAAATTCCTAAATCAAAATCATATTCTAAAAGTTTGAAGGTTAAGGGAAGTGCTATCTTAAATGGCAAATTGGAAACAACTTTATTAAAATAAGGAATATTAACGGTAAGTACGTCTCCCCAAATTATTTTTAAATTATTATATTTTCTTTGTAAATCATCAAGACAATCTTTGAACTGCTTATCCTTTTCAATAGCAATTACTTTTTTTGTTTTTTGAGCTAAAAGTTCTGTTAAATTACCAATACCTGAGCCTATTTCTAAAACAGTATCATTCTTTCCAATTTTTGCATATTTAATTTCACGTTTTAAAATATTCACATCTTTAATAAAATGTTGTCCAAGCTCTTTTTTAGGAATGATTTTAATCATATTAAAGATAAAGAACTAGAATTTTATATTTTCAATACTTGTTTCACAACATTGGCCAAAGTTCTGTTAATACCATGACTTATCCAAGCACCATGAATGTTTTTTGTTCTATACAAAAGATAACATAACAAAGTACCCTGAATAACGGCTGGTACCATTCTTACAATCTCCAATGGGTGCCATGCAACCGTAATTATTGTTGAGACAATATATGAAAGAACTAAATTTTTGGTATTCTTATATGCAAAAAGAAAAAATATTCCCCTGAATAAAAATTCTTCATTAAAAGCATCAAAAAATAATGGAATACTCCAAGTAAAAAATGTATATAAATCAATTGTTATTGTATTTGAAAAAATTATCGCATTAGTAAATGCTGTAATCAATAAAATAACAAAACCAAGAAAAAGACTTGTTCTAAAATTTTTCTTAGTTATTCCAAAATCGCTTAGTTTATATTTTCTATATTTTATGATTAAAAATCCGGGTAAAGAAAACAAAATCAATTTAACAAACAAATAAAGATATGAGCGTAATTCAATGTCTGGCAAATTTCTCATAAACATAGTATAAAAAAGAATTGCTGGAAACGTCATCAATAATATATCAAAATATACTCGATATTTCTTTTGTTTAAACCAACCGTATAATAATAAGATAATTGCTGGAATTATTTGAAGAAATCCCAAGGTTACTGGATCTAGCAAGACCATACTAAGATTTCTTTCTTAAATTTTAAATATTTTGAAGTGTCTATCTTTTATAAGTGGAAAAAATGAATGAGGATGTTGAAAAATATATAAAAAAACAAAAATCACCACAAAAAGAGATATTAAAAAAATTAAGATCTATAATCCTAAAAACTTTTCCAAAAATTAACGAGGAATTCAAGGCTGGTGTTCCTTGTTATGGGGTTACTCCGAAAGATTATTGTGGAAAATATTACATAGTCGCACTCAAAGACCACGTTAACTTGGGTTTTTCATTAAAGGGTTTGACAAAAAAAGAAATTAAACTTTTTGAAGGAACTGGAAAAACAATGAAGCATATCAAGATTTTTTCTTTGAAAGACACAGATGAGAAAAGGATTGTGAAATTGTTGAAGTTAGTAAAGAATAAATAATGATATTTTTAAAGTCAAAACATATAATAATAACATGGCAAAAAAGGTATCGAAAAAGAAAAGCAAGGAATTGTCGGGATATGTTTTTGTTGGTTTCTTCTTCCTAGGACTGGTTGGTGGAGCAATTTATGGAAGATATGATTTGGGGGCCTTAGCAGGTCTCGCCATGGGATTCATAGCCTCTGCATTAGTAAGAATGAAATATTAAATCTGGAAGTCGATTCCCTAATCTCCAAGTTTTAAATATTTTGAAAAATAGATTCTTATCAGACGGCTAGAGAAATGACAAGTGTGTTCAACATATTAAATAATAGAATAAAAGAGCTAGCCGTATCTAGATTTGAAAAACCGACTTATGTTCAAAAATTAGCCATACCTAAAGTTCTAGAAGGAAAAAATATTCTAGTAATAGCTGAAACTGGTTCTGGAAAAACAGAATCAGTAATGCTTGGTTTGTTTAACAAACTGATTGAAAAGGAACATACACCATTTGCTTTATTGTATCTCACACCAATGAGAGCACTTAACAGAGATTTAATGGATAGATTGTTATGGTGGTGCAACAAACTTGGTATTGATATTTCTGTTAGACACGGAGACACAACACAATATGAAAGAAAATTACAAGTAGAACATCCTCCTCACATTTTGATTTCAACACCTGAACAAATAAACGCAATGTTAACTGGTAAAAGGCTTAGAGAACATCTAAAAAATATCAAATACATTGTAATTGATGAAATTCATGAATTAGTTACAAGCAAAAGAGGTGTTCAATTAACTCTATCATTAGAAAGATTGAAAAAATATTGTGGAAACCCACAAATAATCGGCATATCTGCCACAGTTGGATCTCCAAAACTTGCTGCAAAATTCATTTTCTCAGACCAAAAACACGAAATCATTAGAGCAATTTCCCCAAAAGACATTCAACTAAAAGTAGAAAGTCCTTATCCTAATAAAGAGGATAGACTAATTGCAGAAAAAATATTTATTGGAAGCTCTGTTGTTTCAAGATTAAGAAAAATTTATGATAGTATAACAGAACACAAATCAGCCCTAACCTTTACTAACACTAGAGAGGCTGCAGAAATACTTTCTTCAAGATTAAGGTTATTAGATGAAAAGTTTCCACATGAAATCCATCATTCATCATTAAGTAAACATGTTAGAGTAAAGGCTGAAGATGAGTTTAAAAAAGAGAAATTAAAAGCATTGATAGCAACTTCTTCTTTGGAACTTGGCATTGATATTGGCTCTAT
>CAYGBE010000096.1:0-3530 GCA_964348065.1 uncultured archaeon | reverse complement strand
GCTTGGGCCGTAACAAAGCCAAACATCAAAGGCGTTTACCTAGACATAACACAAACTTGGCGAATTTGGCTACTCTACGAAGAAGAAGAGTAAGCCTTATTTCCATTACCCTTTCTTTTTTTTCTTGCAAATCTTAACTCACGTTATGGTAAAGGTGTTGCTTTGTGGGTCTTCGCTCGTACATTGTCGCCAGAATACTACTTATGATACCTATGATATTCTTGCTGCTCTCAATAGTGTTCCTGATAATTCGAGTTATGCCTGGTGACCCTGTCTCACTCCATTTTGAAAGAAGAGCCAGCGAAGAAGCTATGGCCGAACTGAGGCACGAATTGGGAATGGATAAGCCTTTGTACGTTCAATACTTCGAATATCTGGCAGGTCTCTTACGCGGAGACATGGGGAAGTCGATGGCTCCGGGACGTCACTCGATTTCACAGGAGATCTTCTCGGCCTTTCCGGCGACACTTGAGCTTGCTCTATTCTCCATGGTGATAGCAGTGGGCATCGGAATATTGCTTGGCGTGGGAGCGTCTAGATCATACAATTCTATCCAAGACTACGTGATAAGGGTCTTTGGAACAGTCATATATGCTATTCCAGTCTTCTTTCTGGGCATGATCCTGCTGCTGATTTTCAGCGTAAACCTTCACTGGTTTCCTGCAGGAGGACGCACCAAACCACTCATGGAGCCAGGCGGCTTGACCGTATACTTAAGCAAACCTGCAGGGGGTTTCATCCTCCATTTCTTGCAGTCGTTCCCTGTGGGTCTCGCGTTCTTGGTTGTATGCTTTATCGCACTAAAGAGGAAACACGTAAAGTTTTGGCCAAGAGGCCTTATGTTTTCTCTTTTAGCCTTCTTCGCGGGTTGGGGGGGTTATGCAATGGTAGCTTGGCATTTCATGTCTGCTGGGGTTCTGCACATATCAACAGGCTTATACACAATCGACAGTGTTTTTGAGGGAAATATCGTGAAGCTTGTGGAGGCTGCGAGGTATCTTTTTCTGCCTTCCCTAACGCTTGGACTGATGCTTTCCGGCGTCTTCATCAGACTGACTAGGAGCAATATGCTCGAGACTCTGCGCCTTGACTTCGTTACCGCAGCTAGGGCGAGAGGGTTAAAAGAAGGAGCAGTGGTCTACGGGTATGCGCTTAGAAACGCTTTTCTCCCAATTCTTACGATGATGGGCCTGCAATTCGCCATGCTTCTCGGGGGAGCCATTCTCACCGAGACCACTTTTTCTTGGCCCGGATTGGGAAGATATCTAGTTGACAGAATCAATTTTAGGGACTACACAGCTATTCAGGGAGCCGTGGTCTTATTCGGCATCCTCGTTGCTATCGTAAACCTTGTCGTCGATATTCTATACGCATACCTTGACCCAAGGATACGATTCTAGGAGGAACTGAATTGCCTAGATTAGAGATCAAACGATCTATCCTTGCTCGCCTCATTCCAGGATTAACTTCGTTAACCCAGAGAGGTTCAGCAGGATGGATGACGGTTATCGGATTAGTGATAGTATTGTCAATAGTTTTAATGACAGTGCTTGGTCCTTGGTTCTCACCATATGATCCAACGGCCATAAATGTTAGCCCACCCCCAAATCCCAGTCCACCGAACGCAGATTTCCCTCTAGGTACGAACCTTCTCGGCCAAGATATGCTAAGCAGACTTTTGTGTGGCGGAAGTGTCATGCTTCAGGTGGCCCTTCTCTCAGTGCTTTTCTGTTTCATCATAGGCGTACCTATTGGTCTCCTTGCATCGTATGCGGGTGGCCTGCTTGACAAAGTATTCAGTATAGTGATGGACAGTTTCTATGCTTTTCCGGGGTTGGTTTTAGCTATCGCCATAGCTGCTATGATGGGAAGAGGAGTAGTTAACATGGCTCTCTCTATAGCAGTTGTCTACGTTCCAGCGTACTTCAGAATAGTGCGAAGTCAAGTTCTAACCATAAAAGAATTGCCTTATACAGAAGCTGCTCGAGCAACAGGTGCGAAAGGACGGACGGTGCTTCTTCGTTATATTCTGCCAAACGTTGTTCCTTCAATAGTGGTTGTGGCCACGGTTAATTTTGCTGACGCAATTCTTACGGCCGCAGGCTTAACCTTTGTTGGTCTAGGGGTTGGAATAGATGTTCCGGATTGGGGTTGGGACTTGACGCAAGGGAGACAGCTTCTTCCAAGTGGTTCATGGTGGGTCATAACCTTTCCTGGCATCATGATTGCTCTCCTTGCGCTGGGATTTACACTTGTTGGAGAAGGACTAAGTGAATTGTTGAGCCCAAGACTTGAACAATGAGGTGATCTTGTTGCCCTTGTTAGACGTTGACTCGTTGATAGTAGATTACCGGACTCGAAGGGGAAACATTCGAGCTGTCAATGACGTATCCTTTACTCTGGAGAAAGGCGAAACCCTAGGATTAGTTGGTGAATCTGGTTCCGGAAAATCCACCCTTGGGCTTTCAATAATTCGCCTTGTCCCTTCTCCGGGCGTGATTGTTAGCGGTCACGTAGGAATTGATGGAACCGACATCATAGGTCTCTCAGAGGAAGAAATGCGTTCCATCAGAGGGAAAAAAATTGCTTTAGTGTTTCAAGACCCAATGACTTCCCTAAACCCCGTTAAGAAAGTTGGAGAACATTTTATCGAGTTAATACGCACCCATGAACCCAATGCAGACGAAAAGGAGGCACTCGAGCGCGCAGAAAAGGCACTTAACGACGTAGGAATATTGCATGAGCGCATAAACGATTACCCCCATCAGTTCAGCGGAGGAATGCGACAACGTATCATGATAGCATTGGCAATCGCCCTTAATCCTGATTTGGTGATCGCAGACGAACCAACAACTGCCTTAGATGTGATAGTTCAAGCGAAGATATTAGACCTTTTGAGGAGTTTACGAAACACCTATGGAATGGCCCTTATCCTCATAACCCATGATCTAAGCATTGTCTTGGAGCGATGTGACAAAATCATTGTGATGTATGCTGGGAATCTTGTTGAATACGCAAGCAGTATGGAGTTGCACAGAAATCCAATGCATCCTTATACGCAAGGGCTTTTGAAAAGTATACCAAACGTTGAGCTGGCTCAACAAAAGTTAGAGGCTATTCCTGGTTCGCCTCCGAATTTGCTTAACCCTCCAAAAGGCTGTCGCTTTTGGCCTCGCTGTTCTTTTGCTGAACAAAAATGTCGTAGAGAAGAGCCTCCGGTCATAGAGTTCAGCTCCGGACATTTTGTAAGATGTTTTGGGAAGATGCATAACCATGAGCGCAATCACGAACGTTGAAGACCTAAGAAAGTATTTCCCGGTTCAGAAAAGCTTCCTCGAGAGACTGTTCACACGAACAAGGGACTTTGTCAGAGCAGTTGATGGTATCAGTTTTTCGGTACGGAAGCGAGAGGTCTTTACGTTAGCAGGCGAAAGTGGTTGCGGAAAGACAACTGCCGGAAAGCTTCTTGTCAGGCTTCTTGAACCTACTGGAGGGAAAATACTCTTTGGAGGTAAAGACCTTGCAAGTCT
>CAYGBE010000095.1:0-25878 GCA_964348065.1 uncultured archaeon | reverse complement strand
GCTAGCGCCTGCACATTGCCTGCTGGTCGGCTGGTTCTGTTCGCAGGGCTGGGCGGCATCGGCTTGGTCGCTCGGGTGATTGGGGGCGTGCTGGACCGACAAAACTGGATGCCAATAGGTCAAACACGTCGCGCCTCCGTTTGGGCTCTGACTATCCTCTTCATAGGACTACATGTGATTATTCCTGCTTGGCATGCTTTCAAGAGGATTACCAGAGGACCCTATGTTGCCAGTAAGTCTGGCTGGAAACCTGGGCCTCTCTTGCCACCGAACGTTGAAGGACACGATGTTGTCATCATCAATCATCCAAATCCGTTTAGCCTTTTATATCTGCCTATTTACCAAAAGCTTGTCGGGCAACCGCTGCCCGCCCGCATCAGGGTATTGGCTCCCGGGTTCTTCGCGGTCGAACTCACAAGAAAGGACAAAGTAACACTTGTTGCTAGATCTGAATGTGGCTTTTTAATCCCACCCGATTGTCTCCCAAAGAATGAATCTGCTGAATTTCCGATGCTCAGCCCTATTTACACAGACCAACGCCTGAACCTGGCATTCCGAGACCGTAATCATCCACTGAAACTCGGTGAGTCGATTGAACTTCCTGGAGTCAGTATAGAGGTGACTGGGCTATCGAAGGAGGGAGACCCGATTGAGGCGACGTTCCGATTTCAACGGCCCCTTGAGAACCCGTCAATGAAGTGGTTCCAATGGGATTGGGAAAGCAAGTCCTTCATATCGTTTCACGTGCCCTCAATCGGAGAGAAAATGAGAGTTCCTGGTCCATTCGTATAGAATCTCGTAAATAGCAGGGTCTTCTGACCAAGCTAGCTACTCCGGCCGATCTATCTCGCTACCCGTTTCACCCTTGGTTTTCAATAAGTGAAATCCAAAAGCAATGGCTTGCCTCAACACCCGCAGATTAAATGATGTATTTGAATGAGCATATTTAATGGGAATTTCCTTAATTGTGCCCCCTGTGCGAAAGACAATTGACAGGGCCTCCATATGAAAATCAAACGATTTTGATTGTAGATGACTGGAGACGATCCTTTCCATGGCTCCTCTTGAGTACATCCTGAAGCCCGAGGTGGTGTCTTTGATTCCCGGTCCTCTGAAATGGAACCAGGATTCGCTAATGCCATAGTTAACCACTTTTGCCCCGAGCCAAGAGATGATCTTCCGGTACGCTGGAACACCGACCTTTTCCGTACGCGATCCTATGACGATGTCGTAGTCGGTTCGCTGGAAGAACTGTGGGAGCGCTTTCGGATCGTGAGAGAACCCCGCATCCATTGTAACAGCGAAGTCGTATCGCTCACTTACAGCGTAACTCATTCCATCTTTGATGGCAGTTGGTATATGAGTATTTTCCTTATGCGTTATAACATAAATACCCTCAATCAGTTTCAGTATTTCAGGCGTACGGTCAGTGCTACCATCGTCAACGATACAAACATCAGCGTACTGCCGGACGGCTTCGGCCAGCTCTCTTACGGTCGCTTCCTCATTGTAGCATGGTATAATGACCAATATTCTCGGATTGTCTCTAATCACGGGATAATCCCATCTCTTTTTCAGCCTGTTTAATATCATCCACGGTATTGACATTGATGTAGTTCGTTTCCATAAGAAAGGACTTTACAATATGCCCGTCATCAATGGCACATTGAACAAGGTCTGGCAACTCCTTTTCATTTCGGCTGAGATTGATCGGGGTGAAATCGATATATTTCAAAATACTATTATTGAAGATTATGTTTCCAGTCCCTTGATATTCGTTTATCGGCTTCCTGGGCTTTTCGATGAGTCTGAATATTCGCGAGCTATCGTCCTGAAAAATAGCGTAAGTATTTCTAATAGCCTCTCGATCCTTGGGTATTGTAACTCCACATAATGCAAATAGTTGCTCAGATCTGTATTGCTGGAACATCTTGGAATGGTTGGGTTCCAGTAGAACCTCGTCAGCCAAAAGGAGCATAAAATCTGATTCACCAATAGAGGGCATTGCCATTTCGATTGCGTGCACCAATCCTTTCTGTTCTTTCTGAATAACATATCTAATGCTCACACCTTGGTACACATTGCCGTACTCATTGATTATTTGCTCAGCAAGATACCCTACCACAATGACAATCTCCTCCGGTTTAATAGCGGCACCGTTATCGAGAGAGTACTCTATCAGAGGTTTGCCTGCCAACCTCAGCATACATTTATTTGTTTCATCAGAAAAAGATTTCAGTCTTTTTCCGCGACCGCCTGCGAGGATAAGGACTTTCATTTTGCCTCAAACGCCTCCCTATTGGTTCTTATCCATGTTAGGAGTTTTGCAATCCCCTCACTTGGGCCTACAGAAGGCTCAAAGTCCAGAAGATTGCGTGCTTTTGAAATATCACAGATGAAGTAAAACATATCACCGGGTCTTTCTGCTTCAAAACTGATAGCTGCTTTCGATCCCAAGAGTTCTTCGATTAAAGCGATACACTCAACTAATGAAATCGCGTTGTCGGGGCCAGCCCCGATATTGTATATACCGGGTAGTTGATTCTTGTAGAAACAGTGAAAGGCCTTGGCTGCATCTGTTGCGTATAATATATCCCTGATTTGCTTTCCTGTTCCAAAAATAGTAATGGGCCATCCAAAGAAAGCACGAATAGAAAAATTAGCCACCCATCCGTGATCCTCACCACCAAACTGACGAGGCCCGTAAATGCCAGTATATCTGAACGTTGCCGCCTTTACGTTGTACATGTTTACCCAAGTATCCAGATAGACCTCACCGCACCGTTTGGAGGCATGCAATGGCGTCAAAAACCCTTCCATAATTTCAGTATCTTCAGAAATACCATCCGGGTCCCTCACGTAGCGAGTCTCTTCTTCCGTCAAAGTATCATTTATGTGATTTCCGTAAACATGTATCGATGAACAGCTCACAACCGGTATCCTATGTTTACGCGCAGCCTCTAGGACATTGAACGTGCCAAGTACATTTGTCGTGAAATCCAAGGCAGGATCTTCCCAACTTATTGTCATGGCGGGTTGGGCCGCAGTATGGACTATAAAGTCTGCTCCAGACGTCTCATCAAACAACCTCTCCTGGTCACGTATGTCTGCCTCAATCAATTTAGTTCCAATAGACTTAAGAAAGTCCCAATTGTGCATCCGGGCTTTCTCAGTGGCATAGCCAGTTCTTTTCAATTCGTATTTAGTCAAAGAATCATAACTAATGGCTTCCCAGCCTTGATCAATGAAATATTCACACACATGGGAACCCAGGAAGCCACAACCACCTGTTACAAGTACTCTCATGGTTATATCGTTGTTTTGATAGCCTTTACTGCGGGGAGGTGCCAGTTGATTTGGCGACTCATGATTGCCAGTTTGATTTGATATCAACGATATCAACGTGCTCTTCTATAGCGCCAGTATACTAGGAATGGGTTTGTTTGTCAATGAAAAGGCTCTGTAACGCATTGAATTTGAAGGTTATCCCGATCCGGCATGGCTAATGGAGGATACAAGGCTCAAAGAGGCAGCTGTTACAATTGGTTAAAGTTGTTGGAACCTGTGCCGTTTTAGGCAAACTCGGGCAAAGCCCTCTGTCTTTCTATCTAAGAGATTATGCATTTCCGAATGAACGTTTTGGGCTGGGATACCGCACAAAGCTCGCCCTGACACCTCATCCGTTCTCCTCCGCCCCCGCTCTGCTACCCTTTGTCGCAATAATCAAACACTCTCTTTCATCTCTTCTGTTATCTCTAAGTGGGAAGTATGCCTATCCCATCTAACCCTGCGCCGGCTTTTCCCTTGACATATAGGTCTCTCGCCTCTATAATAGTCTTTATTAAAAGCGGGTTCCCAGCAATTATTCGCCACAGGATTGAGCTCGGAGGCACTGGGTGGAAGCACATATGCATGAAAATGCAGCCTCTCCTGGATAGACAATTGCCCCTGCTTGGCCCGATGGGTCAGCAGCCGATCCTAGACCGCAACCACGAACCCCTTCAATTTCAACAAATTAACCAGGAAAACCACTCGCAACTTGGCATTGATGCTGGCGCCGATCGTGAAGCTGGGTTCTATCATCGAACGGTGCGTCGGTCAACACGAAGTATACGACGAGCCACTACAACCGAAGGTTATCCTTCCTTCAAAAACACGGTGCCACGCCATTAACATCGTTTCAATTCCTCTGGGATTCCCCGTGGTCTCCATTTCCACCTCGAGCTCGAAGTATGAGGATAGTAATTGTGCAAGTGTCAATGATTAGCCTTTTTCTCCTGTCCCTGGCGGTCCTCCTAATGGAGGTCTGCCTGACGCGTATTTTTTCGGTCCTTTCGTGGCACCACTTTGCGTACCTGATCATCAGCCTTGCGCTGCTGGGTTTTGGCGCGGCGGGTAGTTACGTGACCGTGAGCCGGCGATTTTCCAAGGCCGAGGCTGATAATGTTCATCTAGGACACTTCGCTTGGATTTTCTCGCTGACGGCGATCGGCGCCATAGCGGTCGCCAGCAAGGTTCGCTTCTACCCGGTCGATATTGTTCGCTATCACGATTACAGCAATGCTCTTAGCCTGTTAATACTGTACATTTTGGTGGGAATCCCTTTCTTCTTCGCGGGCGTTTGCATCGGTCGCCTGGTGGCACTGGCCGGCGATCGCGTTAATCAATTCTACTTTGCCGACCTGCTGGGCGCGGGGATCGGTGCACTTGCGGCCCTGGTTGTTATCAATCAACTCGGAGCCGTTTCTGGTATTTTCTTGGCCGCAGGGTTGGGCGCCATTGCCGCGAGTCTGCTAGGTACCGGCGGAATGAACTGGCGACGATGGGCATATGGCCTGACGGTGGTTTCCGCGCTGGGCTTGACCTTTCTGACAGCATGGACCAATATCCTCCCCTTGTATTATCCACCGAGCAAGATTATGTTCCGGCAAGAAGACCGGATTGAGTATTCCCGGTGGCACGTCGTCGGTAAGATCGACATCATAAAGCCGACGGCAGGCTATTTTCATTTCGGGGGGGCCCTGGCGAAAAGGTATACCGATCCCCCGCCGCCGGTACAGGGAATCTTACAGGATGGATGGGCTCCAACGGGGATCATGCTGCTCAATGATCCCCCTGTACAGGTCAGCATCCTGGGGGAGTACCTCCAGGGAATAGCGTACACGGTTCAGCCACCTCGTCGCGTCTTGATCATTGGCGTTGGCGGCGGAGTCGATGCCCTTATCGCAATGCACCACGGCGCCGAGGAAATTGTCGGGGTCGACCTGAACCCCGTGATTGTTCACGCTGTGACCGAGCTGTACCGGGATCGCTCCCCGGCCCTCTGGAGCGGGGGTCGAGTTAAGATGGTCGTCGCGGAGGGGCGCCATTACCTCACGGCAACCGACGCAACCTTCGACGTCATCCAGCTCTCAGGGGTTGACACATTCACGGCCTTGTCGACGGGCGCATTCGTCCTGTCTGAGAATTACCTGTACACTCGGGGAGCAATGCGGGACTACTGGAATCACCTCTCGGCCGACGGCATCTTGTCCTTCTCGCGATTGCTATTCGATCCTCCCCGAGAGACCCTCCGTCTGATTACCACGCAGTTGGATTTTTTGGCACGAACTGGTATTGCAGAGCCGTGGCGGCATTTCGTAGTCATAGGCGGGCCTGCATATGAGAAGCAGCCCCCATGGGCGGAGACTCTCTTGAAGCGGTCGGCATTTACCCGGGAACAGGTCGAACGGTTGACTCAATGGGCTGAGGAGCGCGGTTTTGATATCCTGTACGATCCGTACCACACGAGTGACAATGCGTTCAACACCTTCATTCGCGCCGATACGGGTACCCGCGAACAATTGATAGAAGCGTACCCTTTCAACGTCCGTCCGACGAGTGACGATGATCCCTTCTTCTTTCAGTACTATCGTTGGAGGTCGTTGCTTCGCCTGACGAGTGGCAGAAGCGGATTGGCTGGAAGTAAAGGAGGATACTCCGTCATGCGCGTCCCGTTAGGGCTCATCATTCTAGCGTTGAGCCTAGTTCAGATGTTGGTCCTCAGCCTGGTATTTATTATCGCGCCGCTGCGGATGCTCACACGATTTCGGTCGCCCGGACGCGGACGCTTTGGCATCTTTCTCTACTTCTCCGCGTTGGGACTGGGCTTCATATTTATTGAGATCGCACTTTTGCAGAAATTCTCGGTTTTCGTCGGGGGACCGACCTCTAGCATGGCGATCACTCTGGCATCGATCCTGGTCTTTTCGGGAGTGGGGAGCTACGTGGCAAAAGCATTCCGTGAACGGCCTGGCCGATGGCTTGCCGCCACAATTGTTCTCCTGGGAGCCCTGACAGCCGCGGAAATTGCGTTCCTCAACCGCGCGCTGCCAGACCTGTTGCGACTAAGCCTTCCCCTTCGGTGGCTTGTAACGGGGGCTGCAATCTTTCCTCTGGCCGTCCTGATGGGGATGCCTTTCCCTACGGGACTGAGACTTGTTCAGCGTGTGGATGAGTCAATGCGTCCGTGGGCGTGGGGAGTCAACGCGTGTGCCACGGTTGTTGGAAGCATGCTCTGCGTTTTGCTGAGCATTTACGCCGGATTCACGACGACGCTCCTTACAGCCGTCGGCATTTATTTCATTGGAGGCCTTGGCATGATGTGGACCATGTGGCGGAACCGCACTGCTGTGCTTCCCAGCAGCCAATAATTCGCGGTTCACCATGGATATCGGATGGGGTGGCCTTCATGCCCATTCACTTTTGACTTCAGCAGGTGGCCAACTATGGACGGAAGAATGGATGGGGACCATTACGGGAAAGAAGATGATAACGTCTGAAATTTTCAATATTCATATTTCAAATTCTTTGGCACAAGATAGCGGCTGCCGGTGTTCGAAGTAGATGTAGGCTTTCGGCAACATATCAAGCCGCGACAGTTCAGACAATCGGATGACATGCTGTTTGTCATCAAGAAACGGGAAGAACCCGCGATCAATAGAAGGTCGGAGCTCTTTCCACCTAGCGTTGAACATTTTCGGTAACAGTATGTTTACGTTTTAACTCTTATTTCCTTCCATGTGCCCGTTCGGCTCCTTGTCTCCTAAAAATCAAGCACTCTCTTGCGCCGGCTTTTCCCTTGACACTTCAGATACCCATTGAACTCAGGCTTCCTTTATCTTGAAATACAAGATCTCTTCTCTCAATTCCGCATGAATTGCCAAAGCTTGAAACTCTCTTCGAATCATCTTGGCTTACGCGAAAAATTCACCATTGGTTAAAAGAATCCCTGAGAGAGCCAAACCTTTCACGTAAATATGATCTAAAGCCCTGAAACCATGAAGCGGGAAAGCTTCCAACATTTGGATATCACCGTATGAAATGTTTTCCTGTTGTCGACAAAAAATGTTCACATGTGGTTGAAGTTATGAAGGGGGAATTCAGGCCTCATAATAATTTCAATCAGTTATAGATCTGAAAATATTGGCACAAAATGTGCTGACACTCATCCAACGCCTTTAACGGGAGGGGGAAGCAATGGAGGGAATTCATGAGAAGGGTAAATGGAGATCCAACATGGCCAACGAAGGGGAAAACGGGCTTCTTGAGCTTAACACTTTTTGTACTGTTCTTGGTTATTGGTCTTCCCAAGATCACAAAAGGTGAAGCTGCGGACTCGATACTGCGTGTTGACGCGTCAACGAGTCTTGGAGTATTCAACAACATGGCTGGAGGGATCAATTTTTGGGGTCAAACCGAAGCGCAACAGACGTTCATAGATGAGGTAGGAGGGGATTTATACAGAATTAAAGTGAGACTTCATGAAGTTCAGAAGGTAGGAGATTCCTATACTAATTTCCCTTTTTCGGCGAGTACCGGAAGCAAAGGGATAGATATTCCCGATGGCGAAGAACCCAGAGTTATGATCCAGATTTACGGCATACCATACTGGCTCTCTACGTCCAAGGATACGAGATTCTTTTCGAACAATCTGCCAAACTATGCGAAGTATCCACCTCAGGATTTTGAGGAATGGGCAAAGGTCGTTTCAGCCGCAATAACTGAATTGAAAACTCTTGGTTTGGAAAAGATAGACTATTATGAAATATTCGGTGAACCCAATATAGGTTCCACGTGGTATCAACAGACAATGAAAGGTGAACCCAATGAACTAGGCCATAATACAGCAGAGGTGTTGCAGAATTTTTACAAGATCTATGAATACACAGCATTGGGCATTCAAGCTGTTGATCCGAACGCCAAAATAGGCGGTGTAGGTATAACGGACCACTTATCCAGCATATGGTGGACGAGGTTTCTTTGCCAAGAAATGAAAACGCGAAATATGCCCTTGGATTTTTATTCGTGGCATACGTTTAGAACCGATGAACGACTCGCGGACCTTTCAAACCTACCACCCATAACCGAGGAAATGGTCCGGGCATATTTTGAGCCGAGATTTAAATACCAAGGTTTCAATCCTGAGCAAATTGATATTATGGTTAGTGACGTATATCGCTATCTACACGCTTTCGCGGAACAAGGTCAAAAAGCGGTAAGACATCCGTACTCATTCCACAGCACACTCCTTAAAGAAGCGTTGCGGGAGGAAGGATTTGGTGAAATTGAGTTGTTTTTGACCGAATGGAATCTAAACTGTCCCCTTGATATAAGGCATGATACACATTATGGAGCCTCTTTTGTTATCCGCGGGCTTATTGATATAGCTGATTCATACACTGAAGCCCAAGCTTTCTACTGTTTATCTATCCCAGAAGGCTGGCCAGCCGCGAGTAAGAGAGGTAACATGTCACTCTTTGTGGGCAATATTCCGAAAGCGAATTTCAATGCCTTCAGGGCTTTTGCCATGCTGGGAGATGATAATGAGAGAATAGATGTGCTGTCCTCGGATGAGAACATATATACGATCGCAGCTAAAGATCAAAACAGTATCTCATTGCTCGCCACCTACTATGTAATGGGTGGATATCGTTCTGCCTTTCCCTCAGTAAAGGAAGTCACTGTAGAAATTATGAATATCCCCTTTGAACAGTACAATTACGAGATTTATCTGATAGATCAATATCATTCAAATGCTTTCTACGGTTCGGGACCCGAGTTGGAATTGATTGGCCAAGGAACCGTAAGTTCCGAAAGCAGTAGCGATTTTGAAATAAGCGGATATTTAGGAATGTACGGAGTTGTACTGATTAAAGTTAACAGAATTTAGCAGTAACCAAGCACCAACTTACCTTGTCTTACCAATCCTCGGACTACTCTTCGCGTGATCTTGTCACCCATCTGTGGGACAAGGTGAATGAGACGATCCCTAGGCCTCCTCTCTGCCAAGGTAAATTCTCTGAAGTGCCGGGGTTTCCCTCTCATCCTCAGTATCGCGCGACTATCAAGTACCTCACAAATCGCGATGCCGATTGCGGCATGAGTACTAGACATACTATTCATTCCGGTGGCCTATTAGCTATACCCCTTGCTACAACAACCCATTTCAGCTATTGTATTGCAAAGAGACATAATTCTAGTAGCCGGTTACCACCACATCTGTAACCCCTCAACCCTCGGATACCCAAATACGTTCGTCGGTGGCTCTGGATGCGATTGATTCAGAGATGGTTCTGACTCACAGGGGCCCGAAAAATCATGCGACTACGATTTAACTCGTGGCGGAAATAAAGCCCAGGCTTGCTGCATCGCTTCGCTTACAACGAGACTTGGACCACGCTTGGGTAAATCTACGATTTCCTGGCCCAGGGGAGTATCAGCTCAGATGTCGCACCGTCGAGTCCAAAGACAAATACTTCAGACACACTCATTTCCTCCCCGATCGAAAGAGAAATGACCAGCGAACCATCTTTTCGCCCATCGCGGCGAAAAGCGTCTGATATCCATTTGGCAATTTCGCCTTCACTACGCTTCGGTTGAAGTTCGTGGCAAATTGATGATACATCTCACTGTAATCTCCCGGGGAGACCCCCTCTATTGCCTCATCAACGAGAGGATAGAAGTAGCTCTCCAGAAGGTTGCCAAAATGCTCTAGCTGAATTTCCCGGAATGTGTTGCCAGCCTTGGTATGGGTCACCACCGGTTTGCCGATGGTAATCAGATCTCCCCGAATATCAGTGAGTTTCTTGAGGATGTAACCGCTCCAGATATCCCCAAAGCGGTCAAGGTGACCGTTGCATACCTTCACATTCATGGGAAGTTGATAGAAGGCAGGCACGATTTCCGTGAGAAATGCAACATTCATGATGCAAAGGCTGAAATTCGTCCCGGGAAGGATGGCAAGTCTCTCCTCCTTGAGGCCCACGCTGTGAGGGATATCTCCACTAATTTTGTCCAGGCCATTGACATCGAGAACCTGCAGCCACATGCCCATGTTACACACGACACGGCCTGATGTTGTGTGGAAAGTCGGCGGTTCTGGTGACTCGAGGCGATAACAATAGGGGTAACCACGCGCATAGTATCGCCCAAGCGGGTTGCCGTCACTCTTCAAACACAGGTTATCAATGGTATTGTACCAAGGGTTAGAGACGACGGTTTTAAGGGACAGAACTTTACCGAGCAGGGCATGATCGGGAAGAAATCCTCGGTGGGTCAAGCAGTCGTCATCCAGCGTAACAACGTACCGGTATCCTCGCAGCCACGCCATGTAGAAGCCAAAGCTCCGGCAGGTATCGGTTTTCCGGGGGATAAGTGCCTCATCATCTCCCAACACTTCCTTGTAATCGGCATAGGTGTAGATCTCCATATTGTCTCGATTTGGTTGGATCCTTCCATTACTATCATCTACAACCAAGATTTTCACCGATTCCGGAATATGGGAGAGGTAGTCAAGGTTGATTTCTCGGATAGAGGGCATCACTACCACCCATTCGCTTGGATCACCAAAGGCAGCCATAATAATCCTTTCTTAAGTACCGTAGAATGCTTCGGATATGGACCACTATCCGGGGATGGAAGATCGATGTTCGCTCTCGTTTCAAGTAGTGAATGACCTGCGATTGGGGAATGTAGAGGACCTTCATCCCCAATTTTTTGGCTCGAAAGCAAAGATCTATGTCTTCATAGAGATAGAAAAAACCCTCATCAAAGTTCCCCAGTCTATCAAGAATACTGCGTCGGATGATGAGGCAGGCTCCATACATCCAATCAACTTTTCGAAGTTCTGCGTGGTCCCATTCTTCCAAGGTATAATCTTTCACAAAACGGCTATTGGGGAGATAATCTCTCAAGAAGGTACCCTCGATAAGAATGTTCAGCGGTGAGGGAAAGGGGCGACAGGAGAGCTGGAGGGTTCCATCACCATAAAGGAGCTTGGGACCGCCAATAGCGGCCTCGAGATGTTGATCCATAACGTGGACAAGGGTTTTCAAGGCCCCGGGAAGAACTCGGGTATCCACGTCAAGAAAGGTAAGATATCGTCCCCGGGCACGGCTCATGATCTGATTTCGTGCCCGAGCGACACCTTTGTTCACAGTGTTCTTGATGACGGAGAACGCCGGATATCGCTCCTGGAGCATTTCCAAAGTGCCGTCGCACGAGTTATTATCAACAACCCACACCTCTGCGGAGATGCCATCCGAACCCGCTTCGAGGGAATCGAGGCACTGCCGTAGAAGATCTCGCGCTTTCCAGGTCACCAGTCCAATCGTCGTATCAAGCATCGATCAGCCTCGATATCTGTATTGGCCTTTTTATAACGGAATAACGCGGTCACCGACCGTTCCGTAGATGAGCGTGAACTTCTCCCTGACTATGCATCATCCTTGTTTTCTGGCAATCGCTAATAGCTCATATTCCCTGTGAAAGATCATCTCCGGCCAGGAGAGAACCTTCACGATCAACCGTTCTAGTGGTCGAGCTCTTGCCTTGATGATCGGGATTCCCCATTTTTCCAGCCTTACCAGCCCGAGCCCATTTTTTTCCAGCAGAATTTGGAGCGTTTGGGGTGTGAAGTAGTGAAAGTGAAACTGATGATAAAGCTTCCGTACAGGATAGGAGATCTTTCCTCCACTGAGGCGAAAGATCATACCCGCCAGAAAGCGCAGCAAACCCTCTTCGTTTGGAGCGTTTGTGAGAATAATACCATCGTCCTTAAGGATCCTGAGGATCTCCTGGAGTTGGAGAGAGGGATCAGGAAAGTGTTCCAGAACGTCCCAGAGGGTAATCACATCGAACCATTTGTCGGGGAACTGCACATCTTCCAGTTCCCCAGCAAAAACCTTAAGTCCGAAAACCTCCCGCGCATAAGAGGCCGCGTACGGGGAGACATCCACCCCGTAAACCTCCCAACCCCGCTCCCTGGCCAAATAGAGAAAAACGCCCAGAGCACACCCCACATCAAGCAACTTCCCCTCGCCTTTGTGACGTTCGATGAGGGAAAGGCCTTTTCGGAAATCCCTGATGTTGGTGTTTTCAGTGGTTACGGCACTGTTTGTCACGCAATTCTCGAAATAGTAATCCCGCCGTTTCTGGTAGTATGGGGCTGCATACATCGCCTGCAAGTCAACTCTGCTCCAGGCGAGAGTGGTGGAAACCAATCGACACCGCTGGCAGCGTACAACCTGAAAACCGTCAAGGGCGTAAAGAACCTGAAATCTTTTTCCCCCGCACAAGTGACAGGATCGATTTGTATGGTGATGCATTCCCACCTAAGTGTCCTCACATGACGCACAAACGTTGAAAACAACTTCCCATGAAAGTCTTCAGGTCTCCCCTGATTGAAACTCATGCTGCATGTTCAATCTGTTGGCCCTTGTGTTTAAGGAGCCTTTTCCTCAAATTGTCCAATATCACGTGGTCCTCCGGGGACAGCTTGAATAGAAACAAAAATCCACCGTAGCTCATGAGAAAGAGCGCGGAGAGCATCAGGATCTGAATCAAGCGATGAGAATTCACCCCAATGTATTGCATTGTGTTTAGTAAGAAAACGGACAACAGACAGCTTAGAATAGGTTTTAGGAAATCAATGCGATATGGCTGCATCTTTAAGAAATACCAGACCTCCAGGAGTTGTAATACTTGGATCGCGCCAATGGAGAATGCGCTGACCTCGGCCGCGCCAATCAACCCGTATCTTGGAATCATATAGATATACAGAAAAACGCTTGTTACACACAACAATGCTGAGTTGAAGAGGTTTATATGAGGTTTACCGGTCATCGTTAACATCAGCCCAGCTGATCCTGTGGCTGAATTGATCATTTGGCCGATGCAGAGGACGATCATAACCTGTGAGTAGGCAGCAAACTCGGGGCCGAAGATGCTGAGAATCTGTTTTGAGAAGAAAATGAGCAAGGTGAAAATGGGAAGGCTCGTCATAAAAACCCATTTAGCCACTGCTTTGAATTGACTCTCCAGCTCTTCCCGTTTTGCTTGAGCGAACAGGTCCGAGATGATGGGGGCAAAAATGGAATTAAATGCACCGAGGGGAATCAGTATAGGAGGGAGAAAACGTCGGGCAGTGGCATAGATTCCCACCATTGCCGCAGATAGGTAGTGGCCGATCATGAGAACGCTCACTTGGTTAAGGAGAGTGTGAAATATTCCAATGAAGAGCAACGGGAGTGAAAAAGAAGTGAATCTTCTCCTCTCGTAGACAATCGCCCCCTTTTTCAGGATTTCCGGAAATGCCTTGATGAGAAAGAAACAACCGAGAACGGTTCCGATCACTATGGCCAGGACGTAAGACCAGGCCACCGCCCTCAATTGGTACCCCACGGTTATTGCCAGGGCCATGCATGAAAGCCGAAAAAATGGGATCAACATTTGATTGACAAGCACTCCGTACTTGATCAATCTAACCCCCTGTAGTGAGGCAAATATCACTGCCCCCATGCCAGAGAAGGGAAGGGAAATTACCATGATCTTAAGAACGTGGGTGAGACTGGGCTTGTGAAAAATATGTTGATTCAAGGTATGACCGAGGAAAAACAATATCAGACACAGCACAACGCTGAACACCAGCACCAAACCGAAGCTCCAAAAGATGCTGCCTCTCAGACGAGGAATGTCGTTTAGCGCCCTGTAGTGAGAGACGAACTTAACTATGGCACGCGGTATGCCAAGGAGTGCTATGGCTCCGGGAATGGCAATTATGCTTGCCGCCAGCACATAAATCCCGTAAGATTCAGCGCCGAGAGATCGGGTGATCAAAAGATTAATACCGAGCCTCAAAAGCATAGAGATAACGGTTCCTAACGCTCCTAAGGCCGCGTTCTCAGCAATGGTGATCGACAGGGCATTTTCTTTCTCGAAGTACCTGGTCACTTGTCCCCCCAATGCTTAACGATTTTCAGACCTTTGATCCCCTGTCCTCTGTCTCTTCCCGGTAGGCCCAAAAAAGCTCACAGCATTGGCTGCGAGCTAAACCAATGATCTCGTTTCTACGTGTCCAGAGGTTCCGAGCGCCCGTATCAAGGTGAGAAGGCTAGTCTATATCGGAATCTCCCATGGAGATGTACCAGTTTTCAGCGTTTTCTGCAAAGTGTTCTTGAATCACCGGATCTTGCGAACTCAGGCTTTCAAACAGTAAGTCTCTCCCTTTTTCTTGTCGAGAGATAAATCCTATTTTGGTCAATTCGGGGTATACATGGCAATGGGAGAACATCCAGCAGGTAGCCATCGCAGCCTTCTTCTTACGAAAATGATTAATCGCATATCTGAGAAGACAGCGAGTAATTTTGGGAGCCTCGCTTCTCGGTGTGACGATTTCGAAGATTCGACCTCTCAAGAAATCTAGCTGTCTCTCCCCCAAAACAATAAATCCAAGAACTTCCGTCGTCCTCATGTGTTCCACGCAGACAATTTCATAATCAATGTGTGGGGCATCCGCATACCTCCAATTAAGGGAGGCGGAGTCTCTCATGGTCATAATGGGATAGTCATTTTTGATTCGATTCCAGAGAGTATCAAAACGTTCATCGAACCGATCGATCTGCCTTATTTGCATTCCCTCTGGTACTGCTATTTTTTCGGGGTATCTTACATGAAGCGCAACGTTCAAAGCTGGAGAAAGAATTCTGGAGACTGTATGTACTGAGAATCGCTGCCTAAGAAACGGTTCGATATCTAGAATCTTGACGAGACGTGGGATAGGGCTGATTTGCTTTTTGAGCTTAAACGTTTGAGCAATTTCTGAGGTAACTTCAGTGCTAAAGCCATAGCTAAAATCGAAGTCTTCTTTTGAACATATCTCTGCACCCAACCTGCCCATCTTGAGGAACAAATCATACCTTCTGTGGGACTCAAGCATAGAAAAGTCGACTTCTTGCACTCCGATGGCTTCCCTGCCTCCAAATGAGAACCGAGCCGGAATGCCTCCCATATGGCCCACAACGCTTTCATTGTGCAGGATAACAGCAGATAAACCCCGTCCAGCCGGATTCTTGAAGTATTTCCATTCCCAATATTGGCTTTTTCTATTGACTCCGAAGACGTGCTCCGCCAGATTCGATATTTTTCTTATATCGGATTTTTGACCCCTTCGAAACACATACGGATTGTCCATAATGCACCTAATTCCAACTTCCAAATATCCCTCAAGAAACGACAAACGTCTCTGATCCGACTGAAGTTGAAACCTTCAAGTTCCCATCAGAAGTCTCATCAATAGAGGAACTCGATAACATTACCCAGGGTGGCATCCCTTTCCGATGTGGTTTTAGGCTTTGTGGCCACCATTATCTCTCCAGCCGCTTTTTTAATCTCCAGAAAAGGTCTTATTCTATCCATTTTTCGCTGTGATGCGGACATTTCAAGCAGCAGCCCGGCATTCCAGTTTTCAGTTCGTGCCGAAACCTCACATACGATTCGTTGTTCCATATTTCCTTGAAATCGTTTTCGAAAATATTACCAAAGTAGGTACTCGTGTCATGGTAGCTGAAACAGCAGGGGTTGATCCAACCAGTTACATTAACATAAACCCTTCTCCATGGCCAATCGCACGTTCTGGTTTCTGGTTTGATGATATTTCCATCTGGCACTTTCCAAAATGAGAGGGTGAAATTCTGTTCAGCGGCCCTTTTCTTATACTCTTTTATCAATTCTGTGTCCTCTGTGGATATGAGCCGCCCTTCGATTGCTTGTGTTTCATGTATATTGTGGACCTTTAGAGTATCGAGTCCTACTTCTCTCAGCGTTTGTATCAGTGCTGGAATTTCTCTGATATTTTCCCGCATTGCAACCATCCAGACAGAAAGACGTGGTTTATCCTTACCTGATTCAGATCTTATTCTAATAAAGCTTTCAATATTAGAGCACACATCTGAAAAACGAGCCCCGACTCTGATCTTTTCATATGTTTTTGGATTTCCCGCATCCATCGATACATTTATATATGCTAAACCTTCGCTCTTGATGAGTTCCATAGCCTTATGAGGGGTCAACAGAGTTGCATTCGTATAGAAACTCGTCGAAATTCCCTTGCTATGAGCATATTGAATCCTATCAATGATATGAGGATCTAAGAGTGGTTCCCCTACACCGGATATTACTGCATGTGTAATGTACGGCAATTGATCAATAATGAGACGAAATTCATCAAACGTAAGCGTTTTCCGTGGGATTTGGCTTTGCCGATATTGTACTACAGAGTGCGCACACATTTTACATTGCAGATTGCACATATTGATTGTTTCTATCTGTGCATAAGCGGGATAACTTCTTGTAATATCGGGAAAAAATTTTGGAACGTAGAATTTTTGCCAGGAAGCATTTATCAACGTTCCTATGCCCTGTTTTCTTATAATCTCTCCGGAACGCCTTAATGAAATAGTTAGAGTCAATTTCCGCTCCCTATTTTTCTCGATTTTCTTCAGATGTTCTGCTTTTGTAACGTGATCATAGAACTCAATGCTTTCAGGAATTTGAATAACAAAGGACGTATAACCCCAGTGCTCCGATCCATTTATCACGGTCTCCAAACATAACTGTTTAGGGGTGGTTTAGATGATCGTGTAGGAAGTCCACCAAATCCGAAACCCGTAAGTCTTCTATTGGACGGTCATCAGGGATGAAGAGCATTTGGAAGGGTATCTCCTTGCGATCATAGTGTTTCTGAATGGCAGCGAAGAGTCGAACAAGATCAATGGATTTGAATGCGAGGTCTGCTCCCAGTAAGGTTTGCAGTCCGATCGAGCCTTCAAATTGCATTTCCCATCCCGAAGACATTTTCCCCAAAATCATGACCAGGTCATTCAAAATACGTTCCTTTTTGTTGAGATTCGTGCCCTTAAGATCTATCATATTTTGAAATCACCCTTCCTTTACTCCACTTCCGAATCCCTTTTTGTTGGAGAACCATCAGACTATTTGTTAATAGTTGATTCGACTAACGGCAATTTTGCCTGAATCAAGATATCTCCATTCACAAAATGTTCCTCTGGTGTCACATGTTACTGAAGCAAGCTCAATTTACATCGGTCAAAGCAGTAGATAGTGCTGTTTCAACTTTGTTTAATGGTTCGCCTTTCCCAGAACATTGCCTTTGCACAGACAGGAAAGGGTGCCATCACAAGACATAAGTATCATGCATAAGCCTTAAAAATACTCTTACGTACATGAATATATGAAATCGCAAGGCTTTTTCCGAACAAAGCCGAAGGAACAAACGAGAGGCTTGTGCCACTCACTAACCCGCATAGCCCTCGCTTTAAGCACCGGCGTCGTTGACGGTTTAAGCCATCGATCAATTCTAACGTCTTTGCATCACAACACTCAGGTATATCATCGATCCATCCCGAAAACTCTTATAAAGGTTCGAATCTTCGGCCCCAATCAACTGTTTGGATGTTATTAGCCACATCTTGCTTATTGTTGACAAATACGCCGCTATCTTCACTTGATTCTCGGATTTCATGGCCTCAAAAACATTGGGCGTTATATTCTCCTCTTTGATGAGAGTCATTCCCGAACCCCGCAGCTGTTGGTGAAGCATATCAATTCTGTATTTCTCACGGAAGTCTGCGAAAAGGAAGTAGCCACCCCGCCGAAGGACCCTGCTGACTTGCATTAAAAAAGCATCCATTGAACCGTAGCAGTGTGAGGACTCTACATTTACAACCACATCAAAGCTATTATCATCAAACGGCAGGGATTCGGCATCGCCCGCTTTGAATGAAAGCCCTTCAATAGAATAGTGCTCATTACAGAATGCCAGTGCTTTTTTACAGAAATCAACCCCGACCATTGTTTTTGGTTTTAAATAATGTTTGATATAATACGATCCTCCTCCGCGCCCACAGCTTACCTCTAACACATCTAAACCCTTTAGGTATAGTATTGACAACATGGTGATAGAGTTGAATATGGGCGCGATTTGGCTCGTCTGCTTCATCTAATTCAAGCTTTTCTGTTTTCGTATCTAACGGGGCATAACCATAGTTCAAGAATGCCCAGTCTTGTTGCACACAGTGTCCTTCAATGTACTGATACCACAGCTTCCAGAATAGTCTCCTGATAAAAGAATTAAAAGGATAATTTCGATTGAGTTTTGGGTAGATTTTATCTATCACAGCATATCCTCATGCTATCGGTCCATTGGCAATTTTTTGGTAACCGGAGAAATCGATTCATTACAAGCTGCATAGTGATATCTGAGATTCTCAATTTCCCATTACTTCTTTTTGATTCCTGTGTCACTTCATGAAATCTGGTCACATTCAATTTCATTTACTGAACCCATTAGTATATTGGGGGTCTATCAGAAATGACGTTCTCCCCACTTCAAGCAATAGCAAGGGAAGGATACCCGATCAAGAGAAGGACCAGAGCTTGGACACAGTCAAGACGGTATTTTTACGGAATCCGCTTGCCATTATGGAAATGCATCGTATCTGTGTTGTTCTCCTATGGTCAAACGAATGAGGTTGCACATACGAGAACTCCATCACAACCAGTGTAGGCGGTGAGAGACCTATCCGCGTAATCGCTGAGCTTTCGAGCGAGTTGCCCAGCTACTCTTAAACTTACCTGACCACTTTCCACATCCACATCTTCCACCACCAGATTGCGGGAATTCCCCATGAACCCTCTTCCGAGGACTTTGGCCACAGCTTCCTTGGCGCACCAAAGTCGCAATAACCATTCTTCTCTCCTTGAGACCGGTACCTCGGATAAACGAGTCCTTTCTCCTGGGGTGAAGGCTATCTCTTCCAGCCCCTCGTGACTCTGCTCCAGAGGCTCCACATCGATGCCCACACCCTCATGGTCAGGGTGCTCACCGGCTACGGCTGCCGCCATCTTACCCGAGTGCGAGATGGAAAGGCAAAGACGAGAGTTAAGTTCTGCGACCAGTTTTCCACAGACTACAGGTTGGCCGTATTTATTGGAGGAGATTTCGATATCCCCGTAACATGCCTCAAGGTGATAACGATGTTTCAAGAGAAGACGCACCGCATCCTTGGCCGCTATCCGGCCTTGGAGCCATTGTCTTCGACGCCGTTCAGGGCCGGTAAGCCGCTGCCAGGCTTCCAGTTCTCCGGGATTAAGTACGAGGTGGGCCAGTCCCAAGGTCCACGTATGGCCGCCCATTTCCGAGTACAGACTACAACGCAGTCCACGTGCATCAGGAATTTGGACAATTGGTAACGCCCAGGGAACGCTTAACAGGCTGCTATGAGGAGAGAGAAGGAAAGAGTGCAATCGATGTGGCCACTCAAGCAAGCGACCCTGTTCCCACGCTTCAAATCGCATATTCAAGCCATCCTTAGACTCGATCAGGTTGGTACGGAAAAACGATATGCCCTAAGACTTCTTGTACTGCTTTCATCGGGTCTTATTTCCCGGTTCTGGATCCAATTCAGGTGTCTTTCTCTTGTCGGTTTTTTTCTTGAAAAACGCCTCCATGATGTCTTGCTGAAGGCCCAGGAATTGTTGCATAGTCTGTAGATACTCCTGCATCAACTGCGAGCGGGGATGGCTTTGTCGTGTCAGGCCACGGGGTAGTTCCATCCGGCCTTTTGCTGATCCACTTGAGGGGATGGATGCCAGAGCAGTATCTTCCATCTTCGGTTTGGCCTTTGAACCTGTTTCCGCCGTCGACCAAGACGAAGCTCCCCTTTCCGCCGAAACGGGGCGTTCCCTCTTTTTGAGGGCCAGCTTTGGGGGTGAGGTTATGTCCAATTTCATAGGTCTCGGCATACTTTCCTTTTCCTTGGCCATAGCCTCCGCTTCTTCGACACCGCGTCCCGTCCCTTCTTGGATCGGCAATCGTTGTGGGCTGCGATGCGCATAGAGGTATTCCAATTTCATTGACACACCATGGGCAGCCAGCAGCCCGAGCGTATGGTTGAACTGGGAAGTGGCGGTGCGGTTAGGAAGGTTTGACGGCACAGCGACATAGCTACGGTCCCCCAGCGTGTCCTCCACGAAGCTGGTGAGGTTTCCCTTGGGTCCGACTTCGACAAAAACGCGTACGCCAGCGTCGTACATGGCTTGGATCGTCTCACGAAAACGCACGGGCTGAGCCCATTGTTCCACCATCATCTTCCGAATCTGATCCGGTTCGTCAGGGTACGGCTGGGCTGTGGCACAGGAATAAACCTCAACCCGCGGGGACCGCATGTGTACTCTTTCAAAAGACTGGATGATGCGGTCACACATCGGCTGATACCATGGCGTGTGATAGGCACGATCAAAGGGGAGAAAAGTGCAAATGGCTCCTTGCTCGGTCAGACGTTCATATGCCCCCTGGACGGCTGTTTCAGATCCACACAGTATGATTTGATTCGGGCAATTATCCATGGTCACGTGAAGCTCCCCACCACTTTCAGCGGCGATGGTAGTAACAACCGAGGGGTCCGCACTCCCCACGGCCATGAGCTTTGCCATCGGAACTTGTTCCTCGATCGTCCGATGGAAGGAGCAGGTTTCCGACCAGTGCTCCAAGATCCGCTCTCCGTTTTGCTCAACAAAGACACCCGCGTTCCACAGCGCAACGTCGTGTCCGCTGCTGTGACCGACCATTGTATCGGGTTGAATCTCCAATCGCCCCAGCAAACCGTTCAAAATACCGTCTGCAACAAAAATCGCGATCACAGCATATTCCATTGTCCAGAGAGTCTGCTCTGCAGCTGCCAACTCTTCAGGCGAAGCGAGGGGAGGGGGAAAAAGCACCTGGCTGGGTAGAGGCTCCCTGCCGTTGTTGGCAAAAACCCGGTCAGCCAGGTCATACTGTTTAATCGCCTCTGGGAGATTGATGCACAGGTCCGAGAGCATGTTGACGTACTGTGATCCTTCACCTGAAAAGAGAAAAGCGAGCTTACCCTCTCGCTTAAGGGGTTGTGAAAAATAGAATATCCCGCTTCGGTCCTTAATGGACTGGCACTCCGGGTCGGCCAGCCGCTTCAATGCGTGGCCAGTCTTTTCCTCGAGTTCCTTTGTGGAGCTTGCCACGATAGCGAGGCGGTTCAGAGCTGATACTCGAAGCGGACAGTTCTGAGTATACGCTATATCCTTGAGATCCGTGTCCGGATTCGAAGACAGAAAGCGGAGCAGATGTTCCCCCGCCTTGATCAAATCGTCACGCGATTCCCCCTGGCAGATAACGACCTCCGTATCCCAACGGTGGAGCAGGGATCGAGGTTTTCCATCGTTGTTACTCCCCCTATATTCCTCGAGGATTGCATGCGTATTGATGCCCCCGAATCCGAAAGCGCTTATCGCCGCCCGCCGAGGCGTTGGCAGAGCGTGTATCCAGGGTCGAGGTTCGGTGTTCAGGTAGAAGGGGGTTTTCTCAAGCTCCAGATCGGGATTCGGTGCATCGCATATCGTGGGTGGCAGTGTTTTGTAATAGAGTGCCAACGCCGTCTTGATCAGACCAGCCATGCCTGATGCAGGAATGGTATGGCTGATCATCGACTTCACCGTTCCCAAGGCACAGCGCGGAAACTTTCCCTTCCGAGGGCCAAACAAACGGGTCAGGGCCTGGATCTCAGTGGCATCTCCCACTCGTGTCGCTGTTCCGTGGGCCTCGAGCAATCCGATTGTCTCCGGTGAGATGCCACTTGTTTCGTAAGCACGCTCAAGGGCTAGCGATTCACCCTCCAAGCGTGGCGTCAGGAACGCCTGTCCGCGTCCATCGCTCGCCATGCCAACGCCCTTGATGAGGGCGTAAATACGATCGCCATCCCGCTCGGCATCCTCTATCCGTTTGATAACAATCATGCCGATCCCCTCGCCCAGCAGGGTTCCATCAGCGTCCTTGTCAAATGGTCGGATCTTACCCTTTTTTGAAAGGGCACCGAGGAGGCTGAATACTATGAAGGCGGGGGATGCGGTAGGCACCTGGACGCCCCCTACAATTACCATATCACACTGGTGGCTGAGCAACTTGCTCATGCCTATGTCGAGCGCTATGAGCGACGACGCACAAGCGGCATCCACGGTAAAATTAGGGCCCTGGAGATCCAGCCGGTTAGCGATTAAACCGGTAGTAAGGTTCGATATCACGCCCGGGCAGGTATCAGCCGTGAAGGGCGGCAGCCCCACCTTGAGTTCGTGCTTAATGGCTTGCAGTTCCGCCCCGGTGGTTTCGGGATGCAGGGCCGTGATGATGTCTATGACTTGCTCCACGAGCGCTCCTTGAGCGAGAATTGTCACGTGACCTCTATTCATATTGACTCCGAGCCCTAAGATCACCCCGGTCCTTTCCCTGTTGAAGGGACGGTCCACGTAACCAGCATCGGAAAGCGCCTCCCTCGCCAGCCGCAGCGCCAAAAACTGCGCGGGGTCGCTCCCATCTATGGCATTCGGCATGATCCCGAATTCAAGGGGATCGAATTCCGCAAATTCCTGAATGAAGCCACCTCTTTTACAGTAAATCCGATCATTGGCGCCCTGTGAGTTTGGATCAAATAGCTTCTCGTGTCCCCAACCCTCTGGGGGGTCCGAAACAGCGTCCACCTTGGAAAGGATATTACTCCAAAACCTGTTCACGTTCGGAGCAGCTGGGTAAATGCAAGACATGCCTATGATAGCGATATCTTTATTCGGTGCAGGCATCAGTCACTACCTCGGTACATGCGGGTGTTTAAGCCCGGTTATCCTGTTCAGTGCTTTGCTGCATGAGCACTCCAGCCCTTCCAATACGCCGAGCATCCGATTGGCCTCGTCCAAGTAGTAAAGGTTAGCCTTGAGCAACTGACCCTCGTTGCTGGATTCTGCCTCCAAATAGCACCGAACCGTTGAATTCGAAAGAGACCCATAGACTTGGTATGAGCAAATTCGAACCGGAAGAGGCGTCATATCATGGTGGGCACGTTCCCACAAGATGGCAAGTTGGAACCCGGAGTCTAGAACCACCGGATCAACGAGCCACTCGCCGGCAGTCTGATGGGAAAAGCACTCGCCTAGAGGGGAGGGCTTCAGGATAGCACAGATCCCCTTTTCGTTCATCCCTTCAATCATGGAGATACCCTGTAACCGCGGTCCGTGGAAGAGCCATCGTTGATAGGCCTCTTCCACTGTCATGGGGAAAGGCTGAAGATTGGAGAATTTATCGGCATCAAATGGGGGAGGATCTGGAACCCGTTCATGCATGAGGACCCTTGCCCGGTAGTAGGGACGTGCTGCTCCATCCCGTTGTCCGATTTCTAGCTCTACGTTCATCTGGGAACTGTCATTGATGGAATCAGTCTGTGGACGAGCCGTGACATGAATTTCTTTTCCACCGTTGTCCAGAATGATTCCCTGAAGTACCAGAAGCGATTCGATAGCGACGACTCTTCGTTCCGGCCAGGCGTGCTGGGCGATCTCAGCCATCATTTCCATGGCCATGGCAGCCGGAAATACCGGTTTGCCGTCCAGTACATGGTCTTGCAGGTACAGATCGTTAGTTGGATCCAACGTTCTCGCGACTTCCACCGCGCCGCCGTTTATCCTCTTGAGTTGGACATTGTCAAGGAGTGGAAATCTGACCGAAGCCCGCCCCCACGGTCCGTTTCCTATTACAACTTCGACCTGCCCTTTCTTGCCGAATCGGAGTTCTTTTTCTAACAGACGACGCCCGACCGACTGCGGGATTAGCTGTATCCTCAGCTCGGCAAACTGTTTCTGAAGTTCAACGGAAACCATGCCGACGTCTTTATCCCACGGGCCCCAGTTGATCGCAGCGATCCGTCCCGGCCATTGCTTGTCAAGATGGACGGCCACCTTGTTGACAACCTCGTTGCAGGCGGCATAGTCGCCCTGGCCTCGGCTTCCAAAACACCCGGCTGCGGAGGAGAAGAAAACGAGGAACTTCAATGAATCGGCCCGTAGCTTTTTGCTGAGAATGAAGGCGCTATTGGCTTTCGTGGCAAAGACGTGCTCAAAGGAATCAGGACTTTTATCCAAGAGGAGCTTGTCTTCTATGATACCAGCACCGTGTATGACCCCGTCCAACCGGCCGTATAGGCGATAGATTTCATCAATGAGATTCCCGAAGGCATGTTCATCACGGACATCCGCCTGGAAATACTGGATCCTGGCTCCAGCCTGGTGTATCGCCTCAATATTTCTCCGTATCTCCCGATCCTGACAAAGCCTGTTATAAGCGGCCTCTATCTGCTTCAGTCTGACTTTTTTCCCTGACCGACGGAATTGTTCCATCAACGCCTTCTTCACCTCGGCAGGCGACGTAATCCCTCCTGTCTCAGGAGATTCCTCCGCCTCCGGAAGAGGGGAACGCCCAACCAACAGAAGGGTCGGACGATAGCGTTGTGCCAATTCACAGGCGACCTGGGCAGTAATACCGCGGGCCCCTCCGGTGATGAGTATCACCCAGTCTGAGTTCATATTCAGAGTCAGGGGGCTGTCCTTGTCCAATGAAGACGGCTCTGCGCACAACACTATACGACGCGAGCCTCGGTAGCCCACTTCGATCTCTGTGTTTCCATCGGCCATCTCACGGAGCAGATGTGAAATCAGGGTAGATTGCTGAGCGGCCGGATCTAGATCCACCACTTTTGAATGCACCCCGGGCCATTCTTGAGCAATCGTCTTGACCAGGCCTGCAATGCCTCCGTGTCCTGGAGAGAACCATGCATTTTCTCCCATATCGCTGGCAAGGGTATGGCCCATTGAGGTAGCTGCAACCAACCAACTCCCTCCGGCACCAGCACCCTGCTTGAGATCACCACCAGCAGCCTTGGCCAAGTAGAATAGACTTTTGACATCTTCCCGTAGCCGTTTTTGCCAGTCGTCAAAGGTCATCTCATCAAAATGTGCCCCGGCCTTGAGGGGCGAGAGATGGATAACTCCGGTAATATTTCCCTGCTGCCGGCGAACAAGCCCTACAAATCGAGCCACAGAAACTGCATCACACAGATCCACGGTGTAGATGCCCTCAGCCGCTTTCCCAACCGTATCTCCCATTTGCCCAAGGGCGACCCGCCCTCCAAGACGGCGAATCTCCTCAGCCAGAACTTGGGAAATACCCCTTTCATCATCGGTAATGAGAAAGACAGAGTCCCGTGGTATCTCCAGTTGTCGATCATCAATGGGCGCGTCGACTGCCTTCAAGAGGAACCGAGGAACCTCGATTGCCTCATCGGTGACTCCTTCGACAAGAGTCTGACCGTCCGCAACCTGCTGTTGCTCTGAAGGTGCCACTTCTGCATGTTCCTCGGGGTGAGATTGCACGGAGCTGCTGATCCAGTCGATAATGCCACGGAGCGTCTTGTGAGCAGTGAGTTCCTCCATGGCCTCCTGGCCTATCTCCTGACGGTCGGCAAAATGCGCCTTCAGAACAGTGCCAAGGATCTCTACCCGCTTGATAGAATCAATCCCTAAATCCGCCTCGACGTCCAAATCCACGTCCAGCATCTCAACCGGATACCCCGTACGCTCACTCACCACACTGAGAACATGCGCCGTGAGCTCTTCACGGCCCCCTAT
>CAYGBE010000094.1:0-10667 GCA_964348065.1 uncultured archaeon | reverse complement strand
AACGTGTTCTACGGATCGTTGCTATTGGACGCAAGAATTGGCTCTTTGCCGGAAGTGACGCCGGTGCCGAACGAGCCGCTATCATCTACAGCCTGATTGCCAGCTGTAAGCTGTGTGAGATTGATCCTTTTGAATATCTCCGCGATGTACTTGAACGCGTCAGCACCCACCCGGCCAGTAAAATTGCCGAATTGACTCCATCGGGCTGGAAGAGACATTTTGCCACTCCAAAATGACCAACCGTACTTGACCTACATGGCAATTATCTGGTATACTACATATTGGCAGCCGCGGAGCTGACATCTTGCCAATTCGTACAATCGGCTGAACACCAACATAACGGTCTGCCTATTATTTGAAGTCGGGAGTAAGGAGGATAAAATGATGGCGGGAGTACAAAAACGAAAAATCCGATTGGCAATTTATTTATTGTTGGTGATGTTGTACTTTTATAGCATGCCAGCTCAAGCACAATATGGTGGCGGGACGGGAGAGCCTAGTGACCCGTACCAGATTGCTACAGCAGAGGACCTGATGCTGCTTGGCGAAAGCCCCGAAGATTACGATAAGCACTTCATTCTGACAGCCGACATCGACTTGGACCCCAATCTGCCTGGCCGCAAGGTCTTCGACAAGGCCGTCATCGCGCCGGACAACAGGAATGATAGGTGGGGTGATTTCCAAGGGACTCCTTTCACCGGCGTCTTTGACGGCCATGGTCATAACATCTTGCATCTCACGATTGAGGGTGGACACAACCTGGGATTGTTCGGACAGTTGGGACAGCGGGATGCACGAGCTGCTGCTGTCAAGGACCTCGGCGTTGTGGATGTCAACATAAATGGAACAGGCAGATATGTGGGCGGGCTGGTGGGCCGCAACGGTTCACGGAATACCCCGGGCAGTGATGTGACCCGGTGCTACAGCACCGGTGCGGTCATCGCCATTAGGAATGTCGGCGGGCTGGTGGGCAGCAATAAAGGTGATATGACCGATTGCTACAGCACTGGTTTGATCAGTGGCAGGTCGTACGTCGGGGGCCTCATGGGCTCCAACTCAGGAAGCATCGCCACGAGTTACAGCACCGGTTCAGTCAGCGGGACTGAAACAGTTGTCGGTGGTCTGGTGGGGAACAACGGGGGTGATGTGACCAATTGCTATAGCACCGGTGTGGTCAGTGGCGGTGAGGATGTCGGCGGCCTGGTGGGGAAGAGCCGGGGTACTTTGACCCAGTGCTACAGCAGCGGCGCGGTCAATGGCAACGAGCGTGTGGGTGGGCTGGTGGGGAGTAATTACCAACTCTTTGGGGGTTACGTCGGTCCGATTCAACCCTTTGGGGGTGACGTCGGTTCGCATGTGAGCCAGTGCTACAACACCGGTTCGGTCAATGGGACCTGGGTGGTCGGCGGGCTGGTGGGAGATAACGATGGTGTTGTGACCCTCTGTTATAGCACCGGTGCGGTCAGCGGCGAAAAGTATGTCGGTGGGCTGGTGGGCAGTGGTTCCCCTGCGACGGTCACGCACAGCGTCTGGGATACCCAGACCTCAGGTCTGTCGGGGAGTGCCGGTGGAGTTGGCTTGACCACAACTGAGATGATGGACCCCTACATGCTCGGCCTGAACGGCTTTGCCAACGACCCGAACTGGGTCCTCGATGCCGCCCACGACTATCCCAGATTAGCCTGGGAGGGGACGCCAGGAGGCATCATCCCCGAACCGTTTATTGACTGGCTCGAAGGACAGGGAACACCGGAAGACCCCTATCGAGTTGACACAGCCGACCAACTCATTCTTTTAGGCAAAGCAAGTATCCTCTGCGACAAGCACTTTGTCCTCGGTGCCGACATCGCTCTGGACCCGAATATGCCGGATGGACAGGTCTTCGGACAGGCGGTCATTCTAACTTTCACAGGGGTTTTTGACGGCAATGGTCATACGATCTCGAACCTGACGATGAGGGGTGGGAGCTATCTGGGGCTTTTTGGCCGCTTGAGAAACAGGGCCGAGGTCAAGAATTTGGGCGTCGTGGATGTCAGTGTTACAGGAACAGGCAGGCTTGTCGGCGGGCTGTTGGGATGTAATCACGGTCACGGCACTATCACCAACTGTTATACGTCCGGCACCATTTCGGGGCGTACATCCGTCGGCGGGCTGATAGGGTGGAACGACGGTGAGGTAACTGGCTGCTACAGCGCTGGCACAGCCAGCGGAGATGGGTTTATCGGTGGACTGGTGGGATACAACGTCGGCAATGTGCTCAACTGCTACAGCACTGGTTCAGCCATCGGCAGCGAGTTTCTCGGTGGATTGGTGGGATACAACCTCGGCAATGTGCTCAACTGCTACAGCACTGGCACCGTCAGTTATAATTGGACATGCGGTGGGCTCGTGGGGGGGGGAGATTATTATCTTGTCAATAATAGTGTCTGGGATGTGGAGACCTCCGGCCTGTTGGTAAGTGCTGGCGGCAGGGGTCTGACTACAGTCGAGATGCAAACAGCCAGTACATTCCTCGAAGCCGGCTGGGACTTCGTGGACGAGACAGCCAACGGCACTGAAGATGTTTGGTGGATTCTCGAAGGACAGGACTACCCTCGACTGTGGTGGGAACTGATTCCTGAGCATTAGTTTGTACGAGCTTTTTCGGCGTCACAGGTGTACTTTACCGTACGGTTACAATATAACAAGCAACTGTGTTTGCGGGAATCGAAGTAAAACGTGTTTCTCCAAATCTTAAAGAATAATGTCTTAGGTATTCAAAAAATACGATTGGCTTTATTGAAGACTTAAATTGAGGAAATTTTATATATGGGATATAACCGTCGCCACAATCAAATATATTTGAAATAGTGTGTGCATCTGAGCATAAAATAGTGACGGCTCTTCCAAAATCTTCCTTGAATCTATGTAAGCATCGATAATGTACATCATCCTCTTTGTTAGAAACTTGAAGTGCATCAAATCCGCAATTGCCAATTAGTTTCAGCACACTAATATTGAAATCATCATTCCCAATTATGTCCTGTAAGCTTTCCAATTTTTCTTTAATTTGTTTCCCTGAATGAGACTGTCCAAAAGCGTCGTTCTGTCGAGTTAATTCCTCATACTCAGCAAATAGCCTAATGTATTCAGCCTCTGCTCCTGATAGAACTTTAAGTGTTGCTTCCCTCACGCCTTTTGAACTTGAAACATGTACTGCGATACATATTACAGGTAAGGAAGAATTATTCCTCAAGGAATAAACAAATGTATTCAATTGGTCTAATTCAAGGATTTCACCAAAGTTCCAGTTTTTTTCCACGCCTTGTGATTGAAGTGCTTTATTTATGGACGTGTGAATTTGATTTTCATTTGTACAAGGAGGGTATATCAAGCAAATATGGGCTCTTGCTTTTCCAAGCTCTTCTTTAACTTCAAACTCAATATCTAATTCTAAACCGGGTAAAATAATAATTCTTTTATCCCTCTTAATATCCCAAGAATATTTGGAAAGTTTACACGAAAACCGACAGGTATTATGATCTGTGATTGCTATTATTGCCCAATCTTTGCCACCTCGCGATAGGTCATAAGAATCAGCAATTTGATTCCTTCGTTCTTCAATGAATTTAAAATATTCCTCAACAGAAACAACATCTGAAATGCTCTTATCAAATTCTGACCATTTGTCAGTGAATGAGTCATATTTTTCAACCTTAGAAGTAATGATTTCTTTTTCTTTATCGCTCAATTCTGAAAATTTATCTCTATGTAATATATCAGCTGAAGCTATACTATGAACATGAACGTCACATAAAAGGTATTGATGATTAACAACTTTCAAATCTGTAAAAAAATCTGAATTTTCCATTTCTCTTTCTATCCTATTTTCATTGCATTTTTACGATTAAGAAGTTCAACATAATCACACGTATCTTCTGCAATCAAAGCAGCATAATGTCTCCGGCATATCTCAGGTGAATTTCCCATTGATGCAGATATGTTATACAACTATTCGCCCTTCATTGCAAGATGTGTTCTCAAAGTTTGTCAAATTGAAAGCAATTGCAGGATAATCCTATAGGCTATTTATTTTTTTGGAGCCATGCTTGAATTCTTGAAATGCAATGCTCTTTGTCGTCACGGATTTGGTAAACCCAAAACCGCATTACATCCCAACCAAGTTCTATTAGTCTTTGGTTGCGGATTTGATCACGACGACATAATTCTCCATCCCAGTTTCGATGGTAACGTTCTCCGTCGACCTCAACGTTTAGCTTTCTTTCTCCGTCAAAGATTGCAAAATCGAGGATATATTGATCCTCCTCATACTGTGGAATTGGACGGATACCACAGGAATATAGATCTTTATAGAATAAACGCTCCCAATCAGAAACAAGTTCAGGTTTTGCGACTTGAGGATATTCTGCTCCAAGGTCAGACTCTGTCGGAATAACGGATGGTCCTGGTTCATATCTTTCAAGATCTCTAACATAATGTGCGTACTTCGACAGATATTCAACTCCAGAATCCAGACATGCAGAGTAGTCCCCTACGATGATTAACGCCGCTCGTGCGCGTGTTACTGCCACATTGAATAGATACCTGTTATTTCTTAGAAATCGTAAAGCACTGTCTTGTATACCAGAAGAGACAACGGGAGAAAAGATGATAAGGTCACGTTCATCTCCTTGGAATCTGTGGGCTGTATAAGCAAGAAAATCTAAATGCATAAGTCGTGTTGCCAACGCATCATTCTGATAGGCTAGTTTCCTAACTAGATCAGCTTGGGCACGGAATGGACTGACAACCCCGATTGATCCAGAATATTCTTGACTATAAAGCCGATTCAATTCGTCAATAACAGACATGGCTTCAACATCGTTCAGAGCACCGCCACTTGATGGGCGAATAACTTGACCTTTAATATCAACCCATCGAACAACTGGGCCCTTCTTTGAGAGAAACTTTAAGTTCTCATATCTTGTGGCGATACGCAAACTCCCCCCATAAAAATGTTCATTTGAAAACCTTATGATGTCAAGGTGCGAGCGGTGGTGATCTCTGAGATTAACGATATCTTCCCCACGACACAAATAGCAGGCCAGGTGGAATAATGAGTTTACAGAATATGCCCAATTTGCATGTTTTTCCACCATTTTGTGTTTTGCCAAGAGTTGACGGTCTTGTTTCTCCGTGATACTGCTTATGTGCTTTAGTTGCTGTGGATCGCCGATTATCACAACATTTTTTGCCCGATATAGTAAAGGTAAGGCAGACGCAATATCACATTGACTTGCCTCGTCAATTACAAGAATATCAAAGAAAGATGGTTCAAATGGTACTCTATTTCGAACTGCCAATGAAGTGACAGCCCAACATGGCAGTAGATTTGTGATCTTAGGGAAAAGCCTATAATATTTTCGAAAAACTTCCTTGCTCAGTCGTTCATTATTTTCATTCGCTGAAATTATCATCTTTAGTAATGAACTATAATCCCCGAGAAGCTTCCTCTCCTCCAGAGTCATTCTGCTTGGTTGCAAACGAAGCCAACACTCCCATAATTCTTCTGAGTTCTCCGACAATTCCTCTACTAATCGTAGTCGATTCTTGGCTATATCTTCCATTGCCCTGGAAACTCGTAAAGACTCAAGCTTAATGAAATATGTTTGGATACTGTGAGCACATTCTAGTATGCGAGACACCTGATCATAAAATTGCTGCCAAACAACTATGTTCCTGTCACTTGGCAAGCAAGTGGGGAGATTTAAGCCAAACTCCTCCATTTTCTTGCATATATGTAAACCCGATTCGACTAAATGTTTAATGCGTTTCGCTTTGATCAGACTCCAGAAAAATCGTGCCCATAAGGGTTGCCTTATACGTGTGGCTCGATCCAGAGAAACAGCAAATTCATTAAGAACTTGTTGATAGGATTCTATATTTAAATATTTCAGCCTTGCAAATATCTCTGGATCAAACTGATCTTCGGCTTCTCTCACTAATTGGTCGAGATTGTCTATCTCATTTCTTAATGTTATGATTAAATTGAGTTCTTCATCCAACTGTTGAAATTTTTGTTCCAGGGCTTTTTGGATTTCTAAGTGATAATCGTATTTTTCTCGATCTTCAGGCTTGGATGAAGAGGCAAAAAGTGAGGTAAGATATTCTGACAATTTTTTCTGATATTCTTCTCTGCCAAGCCTTAAAAGTACAGGACGAGGTCCAAGAGCATTGACTCGGGCCTCGACAACATCTACAGCTTTGTTATTCTTACTTGCAAAAAGAACCTTCTTGCCCTGCCAAGCAGCGTTTATTAAAAGTGAAGTTACAACTTGGGACTTTCCCGTACCAGGAGGGCCTGTAATAACCGTTAGTGGATTGCTTAAGCCACGAATGACAGCCTCTCTTTGTTCGCTGTTCAGAGGTAATACTTCCAACAAAGGCGCATTTGCCACAACTGGTGAGCGTATCTGTTCCCCAATAAGCCATTTGCCCAAAGAGGTAGTTCCAAAAGATTCTTGGCTGGTTTTCTCAAGTCTAGCAATTTCTGTCTCCAAACCTTGTGTATATGGCGACCTTTCCCCAACAACTAGGACGGCTCGATTATAAATACCCTGCTGAGTAAGATCTCCTAAATTGGCACCTTGTGAGAGCTGGTATGGATTAATCTCTTCAAGCCAATCCCAATCTGGTCGAACTGTACGCAACCGAGGAAATATCTCGTCAATTTCTGGTGAATTGTCATCCATATTAGTTATTCGCAGTTCTTCCGATAATTGAATAGCATCATCAATTGCATTACCGCTACCAATATGTGCAAATGTTCTCAGTACTGAAAAGTTTAGTGAAGGTAGACTATCTCCCAAGCTTGGTTCTTTGTAAGGATTTGAAGGATCCTGAAATAGGGAGAAAAGAAACACTGGTTCGACCTTAAAACCCTCCCAATCTCGCTTCGAGTGTATTTTATGTAATCTAACAGGATAGCCAAGATACATCACCAATCTACTACGATCTCTACGCAACCTGTTTAGCAACTTCATTGCAGACTCATCTTCAAAAAGAGATTGAGTTTCATCAGTAACTAACGGAAGATATTCTAATTCTGCATAATCAAGTTCATATTTGCTGGATGCAAACACGCTCACACCATCAGTTCTATCCTGAGACAAGCAATCCAAATAATAACGGCACAAATTACCATGTGGTCCGCTGGTTTCTTGGATTGTTTTAGAGATTCCTTTTTCATTGTGAGGAATGCGGTTTTTTGGCCACCATCGATAATTCTGATCCTGTCTAAATTGGCCTCTTAATTCTCGATAAAGTATGGAATTGACATTGGCTCTTTCAAGCCCAAGCTCTTGGGCAATTTGTCTTGCTTTCAAGCCAGGTGTGGAAGCTAATAATTCGGAGATTCTGTGCTTAGGACTTTCTTTAATCGTAGGATTTCGTACAGAAACAGCCTCAGTTTCGACGATGATTTGAGATGGTAGTCTGATTTTATCTAGACGAAATGTTCTTTCCTCTTGGCGGGTAAAACAAAAGGCCCGTAAGTAAACACCAGAATAACCATCAACTTTGAAAAGTTCTAATGGTTTAATTCGTCGCTTCTCACCTGGAGTTGTACCACCAAGATATATAATGTCAAGACTATGCTCATCTTGAACAGCTGCATAGAGTTTTTGGCTCAAGGAATCACGGAAGTTAGAAATTGGTTTATGTATAGCATTCCGCCATTCCTCCAGTTCGTCTAATTCCATACAATAGTATCCTTGATGAAATCTAAATTACGAAATACAACTTTAGTGTTTGACATTTCATATCCGGTCTCCAACTTAGAATCCCGCTACTCGACAGTCGAAGTTTCCAGGAAGAAGATTGACCTCATAATATAATATCCAATGTTCTATATCAAGCAAAATGGGAGGTTACTTCGGAATTATTCAAGTTTTATGAAATGATAATTATATAAAAGGGCACGACAGCCTCCTCATAGTGTCAATATTGACGATGGTATGACTTCTAATTTGAGACGTGTATTTGATAAAAAAGCCCCTGCAGGTTGGAGGGAGAAAAAAATCTGCAGGGGCCACTGTACAACTACCTGTCATATAGCACCGGCAGGTCTCGGCACGACATGCCCGCTCGCGCGATAGGTCTAAAACGCAATCAAGTCAGGCGTTTACTATCTGTTGACCGAAAAATGCCTTGCCATTTTAAGGTACTGTCCTACTAACTGTCCTATTTTTGGAGTCACGAATCGTGTAGGAATCGTGTACGAATAGTAACCTATCGTAGACATAATTTATTGCAGAAAAAAGGCTTGCGGCCAAAACAGCTATTTTTTAACATTAAACAGGAGGGGCGGGTTCGAATCCCGCCCTCTCCGTCAACTGGCTGGCTTGCCATATCTTATTCCCCGCTGGAAAGATAGAGTTTTCAGCTAGAAATCGCTGGAAAAGAGCGAAATCACAAGGTATATTGGCATTGAGTATGTCGCTGGGCATAGTAGCATCTCGCACTAAGTCCAAGCTGTCAAAGCGGTTATGCTACTACGGATAGATCGAGAGTAACGGGATAGATGGACGCAGCAGTTCTAAAATCGTCCACCCACCCCGATTACAACAATTTTCTCTACTTCTCGTCGGGTGTACCTTTACGTTTGCTTAGGAGAGCAAAAGCTAATATTACCAACAAAACCACAGCCGATGCGTATTTAATAATATTTGGCAGCATCCAGCCATGATGCGTCATAATTTCGATATCGATTCCGGCGACAATGTAGTCAAGCAAGATACCGCCCAACAATGCGCAGCCAGCCACAGTAGCCAGATATGTGATTGCTGTTGTTCTGCCTAAAGCCTTCCAGATGGTTATGAACGAGGCGGCGTTTGTGGCCGGGCCGGTCATCAGAAAAACCAACGCTGCGCCGGGGGTTAGGCCCTTCAATATCAGGGCTGCCGCCACCGGCACCGAGGCCGTTGCGCACACATAGACCGGTATGCCCAAAAACATCATTACCACCATCGCGAAAATGCCGGTGCCTAATTTTTCCGCAAAGTAGCCATCCGGCACCAGAGCGGAAATAAAGGCGGCAACAAGCAGGCCGACCAGCATTGCCTTGCCGATATCTCGCGGCAGCGTGACAAAGCCGTATTTTAATCCTTTGATAATCTTGTTTTTCTTGTTGCCTTCGGCGCAACACTCATCCTTACACTCTGCTTGCGGGCCTTCTGCATCTTCTTTGTCCCGATTCAACACATCAACAAATGCACCACCGATAATGCCGGTAACGAACGCCGCCAAAGGCCTGAAAACGGCAAAGACAGGACCGAGAAGACTTAAGGTTACGAAGATGCTGTCAACGCCGGTCTGGGGCGTGGACAGCAAAAATGATATTGTTGAGCCTTTGCTTGCTCCGTGCTTGTGCAGCGATATTGATACCGGAATAACGCCGCACGAGCATAATGGCAGCGGAACGCCAAAGACCGACGCTTTCACCAGCGGCCATACCCCCCTGCCCCCCAGATGCCTTTCGACAAGGGGTTGGGATACGAGCACCGAAAGGATTCCCGCCACGAAAAAGCCGAACAGCAGATAGGGTGACATTTCGGCTGCGGTGCCCCAAAAATCGATGATTATCGACTTGGCAAAATCGACCATTATATACCCCCTATTGAGCTGCTGACTTTCTACCCTTTCAGTCCCCGCTCCAGGTCTTTAATTATATCCTCAACATCCTCAATTCCAACGGCGAGCCTGAACAGGGTATCAGTTATACCTAATTCGTAGCGTTCTTTTCTTGTGTAGTCATAATAACTTACCAGCGCGGGGTGTGTTATCAGTGTTTCAACACCGCCCAGACTTGGCCCAATGTAGCACAGCTTCAGGGCATCCAAAAACCGTTTTGCGGTATTGAGGTTGCCCTTTATATCAAATGTAACGACTCCCCCGCCACCGGCCATCTGTTCTTTTGCTACTTTATAGTGACGGTGGCTTTTGAGGAAAGGATAATAGACTTTTTTGATACGTGGATGACTTTCAAGAAATTCTGCAACCTTGAATGCGATTTCATTTTGCTTTTTTACTCGTAATGGAAACGTCTTAAGGCCTCGCAGCAGGAGATAACAGCAATGCGGGTCAATGAGGCCGCCCATTGATTTATGCAGGTTGCGTATCTTATCAACCAGCTCTTTCTTTCCAAGTACGGCGCCAGCTAAAATATCGTTGTGACCTCCGAGATATTTTGTCGCACTCTGCAGGACAAGATCCATTCCGAATTCTATGGGTCTCTGGTTCAATGGAGTGGCAAATGTACTATCAATCAAGGTCAGGACATTATATTTGTCCGCAATCTTTTTGATTTTGACAAGGTCGAAGATATTCAAATAAGGATTGGTCGGAGATTCAGAAAAAATAAAACGGGTGTTCTTCTTTACAGCTCTTTCAAGAATTTTGTAGTCTCCGAACGGAACAATAGTACACTCGACGCCGAATTGTTTAAGGTAGGACCGGCAAAATTCGAGAGTTTTTTTGTAGCTATCGTCAGTGATAACAATATGGTCGCCTGACTGAACCAAGGTGAGAATGGTCGTAGTTATTGCACTCATTCCGGAAGAAAAGACAACGCAGTCTTCGGCACCTTCGAGATTAGCAAGCCGCTTTTCAGCAATTTTGGCCGTAGGATT
>CAYGBE010000093.1:0-3168 GCA_964348065.1 uncultured archaeon | reverse complement strand
CTCAATGCCGGGCTTCTGCCGCTGATGGAACAGGAAGGGTTTGAGGTTTTGCCAATAGCGCGCGTCAGAGGCCTGATTCCCGGGGGAGTTCGTCCCGAGGACATTTCCAACCTCTATGTTTTCAATACCCTCATGAGCTGGACGGAGGACGAGACGGCTCACAAAACCCTGGCCCGCATGTCCCTCGCTGAATTTCTGAAGACACGAGAGCATAGCCTCGATTCAGAGGGATTTTCCACACCCCGGCTGATCATTTTCGACCAATTCGAGGAGCTGTTCACATTATATCAGGAGCACTGGAAGCAGAGGGAAGATTTCTTTCATCAGGTGGCCGAAGCGCTTAGAGAGGACCCGGTGTTGCGGGTGCTGTTTGTGTTGCGGGAGGATGACCTGGCGAGCTTAGACCCCTATGTCTCCCTGCTGCCTGAGCAGCTGCGGGCACGGTACCGGCTGGTCCGGCTGCGATTCGAAGACGCATGCCAGGCTGTCGATGGTCCGCTCAAAGGTTCAAAAAGATCGTTTGGGGACGGGGTTGCGGCGCGTCTGGTCGGGGAGCTGCTCAAAACGAAAGTCCAAAGCGTCACCGGCGAAACCGTAGAAGCAGTTGGTGAATACGTAGAGCCCGTGCAACTTCAGATTGTCTGCCAAAACCTCTGGGACAGCCTGCCTGCGGAGGTTACCGTTATCACGTCTGAACATCTACGGTCCTTTGGAGATGTCGATGAGGCCTTGAAAGGGTTCTATGAAGACGCTGTTCAGAAGACAATCTCGGAAACCACCGTCAAAGAAGAGGAGCTGCGCAAATGGTTCGCCCAAGAGCTTATCACGCCGGCCGGGACCCGCGGCACTGTTTACAGAGGCAAAGAGGAGACTGACGGAATTCCCAATGCGGCCGTCGACATATTGGAAAATGAGCACATCCTGCGGGGTGAGCTGCGTGCCGGAGCGCACTGGTATGAGCTGACCCACGACCGGATGATCGAGCCCATCCGAAACTCCAATGAAATCTGGCTCACGGACTTCGAAGTTGAGCACGCACGTCTGCGTGCCGGGAAAAAGTTCCTCAAGTATATGTCCATTGGGGTGGTGGTTCTGGTTCTCCTTGCGATATTGACTATTGTCTCGATCAGAATTGGCCTTCCGCCTAAGCTAAATAGAATCTCTGACGAGACATCAGCACTGGAACAAAGGGCGGCGCGTGGGCTGACAGACCAGGACTTGCCGCAATTATCCGCGCTTATTGGTTGGGCAGATGCGCTACAACCATGGGCTAAGATTGCAGTGTTGGGGCCGGAGCTGAAAAAAGTGCGGGACCCGTTGAGATTCTTGGTTCAGCAGAACATCACTATCTTACAAGATGAGATTGATGAAATCTTTCATAATGCCTCAGCGCTGCAAAAAAGTGCGGAGAAGGGCAAGCTGAAAGACCAGGACTTGCCGCAATTATCCGCGTCCATTGGTCGTGCGGAAACGCTTAACCCGGCAGCTCGAAAAGCAGGAATGGGGCCGCAGCTGGAAGAAGTCCTGGACCGGCTGAGACTTTTGGTTAAGCAGAACATCACTATCGTAAAAGATGAGATTGATAGAATCTCTCAAGAGACATCGGCGCTGGAAAAAAGTGCGGAGGAGGGCAAACTGACAGATCAACAATTGCAGCAATTACCCTCGCTCATCGGTTTGGCGGAAACGCTGCTGCCGGCGGTCTCAAAAGCAGAAGAAAGGGAAAAGCTGGAAGAAGTGCTGAACAAACTGAACTCTCTGTTTGCGCAGAACCTTAAGCGATAGAATCTCTCAAGAGACATCAGCACAGGAAAAGAGTGCGGAGAAGGGCAAACTGACAGACCAGGAATTGCAGTAATTCCTCTCCGCCACATTGATCGCGCGCAGGCGTTGCTGCCGGCAACTAAACAAGCAGGGAAGGAACTGCAGCTGCAAGCCGTGATCATCCGGCTGAACATTATGGGAGCATTCAAGCTCAACAAAATCGAGTTTTAATAAACCTCTATTCGAATAGTGTTTAAAATTCATAGAAATAAAAAGGGAGAATTAGAGATGAGAACCCTAATTGCCGCATTCTTGATTGTCATTTGCAGTCCAGTCCTGTGTATATCTAAGCCTTATGGGTTTTTCAATTTTCGCAGCGCGTGGATAGAGTCATTGGGGCGGTATGGACCAGCGGAGATAGACGTGAAACAGGGTGATATTGTTAAAGTCGATTTAATTGGATCGGCTTCGGAGAGTGCGTTCTATTATAGCATTGTGGAAACCACCGGTCAGGCCGAGATTATAGATGCGTCCCCTCAGGTCATAATAAACAATGATGCCTGGAGATCTATCGCAACAATCGGTCTTTTTAAAGCGAAAGCTGACACGACGTTGCGGTTTAGCGCGAATTTCATAAAAGGTGATCAATCGGGAAGAATCAGGGTATTTGGACTGACATTGATCGCTACCGTCGTCGGAAAGCAGAAGAACCTAGCTCTACAGGCAGGGGCAAAGGCTTCGCAGTCGACTACGGCGTATGGGGGTCCAGCCCAAAGGGCAATTGACGGCAACACGGATGGAAATTTTAATAATCGCTCAGTCACCCATACAGCGGATAAACCTAATTCCTGGTGGCAAGTTACACTTCCCAAACCTGCCAAAATTGAAAGAATTGTGATCTGGAATAGATCGGATTGTTGCGGCATCCGCTTGAGCAACTTCCGCGTTTCGGTACTAGATGACTCGAAAAAGGAGGTCTGGGGTAAAAATTTCAAAGGACCTGTCAAGCAAGGCGGTTCAGTGTCATTCAAGCCTGAAGCTCCTGTTCCGGCTCGGTTCGTGAAAGTTCAGATCAAAGGGAAGAATAAAGAAGGCAACGGTTTTCTTTCTTTAGCCGAAGTCCAGGTTTTTGGCGAATTCACGGGAGTAGATCGCTGATTTTTCGTTTTGTTCTAATTAAGCTTTTCCAGCAAACCAGGGACTCCATTCTATGGTATTCGTGATGTGATTTTTAGAAGCCTTTTTCTCACTGTCAGTTCAAGGGCCCGGAAACCGTTGGCGGGTGATGGGGGACGTTGTTCAAAAATATCAAAAATATATTGATACTTTTTGTAGATTATGGTAGGGAAGGTTCATGCCACGGCAAGCCCGATTAGATTCCCCTGGAACTCTTCACCATGTAAT
>CAYGBE010000092.1:0-54195 GCA_964348065.1 uncultured archaeon | reverse complement strand
CCACGTGAAATTACTCCAGGTCTCACCAGCAGACAAATTAATGTCTATTGGAGAACCATAAGTTCCATCAGTATAATTAACCCATGCACTAGTTTCATTGGTGGATAGCCAAGAATAATTTAAATCCAAATTATCAGACCAATTAGCATATATTAAGACAGGGTCCCCTGAACTAATGAGACTTGTGTTAGAATTATTATTTGTAAAGGTTGGTGGTGTATTATCTGTAACATTAATTATTCCCTCACCAGTAACATTCTCATTACCAACCGAATCATTAGCATATATTTTCCAAGCAACGATTCCAGAGAACGAATCATTATCCCACGTGAAATTACTCCAGGTCTCACCAGCAGACAAATTAATGTCTATTGGAGAACCATAAGTTCCATCAGTATAATTAACCCATGCACTAGTTTCATTAGTTGATAACCAAGCATAACCTAAGTTATAATCATCAGACCAGTTGGCATATATTAAAACAGGATCACCCATATTAATGGAACTTGCATTAGAATTATTGATATTAAAGGTCGGCGGTGTACTATCTATAGTCCCTCCGATTATCTCAAATTCGTCAAAGTAAATTTGTTCTGCATTTCCTGAAGAAGCATTTGAATTTAATCTAATACAAGTGTAAGAAGATACATAGTCTGTTATATTAAGGCTTGCATACGTCACACTCGAATCATCAGTCTGGGCAAATATCTCTGTCCAACCAGAACCTGTTTCATTTATATTAATCGTGCCATATTCTCCAGCATCAAGCTCACTTGTTGACCAATAAAAATTTAGGTAAGCTGTTGCGTATGATGCTAAATTAATACATTCTAACAAGTATCCGCTAGTCCAAATTTCCTCCCCTATTTCTAAACATTTACTTGAATAACATTCTGTTCCACTGTGTCCTCTTAAGTATCCTGCTGCTCCCGCATCAACACACTCATCCCAAAGTGTACCATCATTACAGTCTGAATTGGTTGCCCAAGTCTCAAATGAATCATTGAAGAGTGTTGTATTAAATTCAGGATCAGCCACTTTTATTTTCCACCAATCTGATTTAATACCAAATAATTCAGATTGAAAATAATAATCAGTAGGAGGCAAAGTTCTCTGCGGACTCTTTAACACATACCGTCTTGAAACTTCTGTTATATTTAGCACCTCCCATTCTATTTTATTATAGCTTGAATTGTATTCACTAACAATACCATCATTGCTATTAACAACAAACCACCCATTTGGATAATAATCAATTAAAGTTCCGTCTATTTCAGAAGATGCACTAGCTTCTATAGTTATATTAACGTCAGTTAATGGAGGTACTTTGTGTTTTCCACATTTATGACAATCCAAATTCCTATCAAAACTTATTTCTAAAGTTTCTGTTGTCACATTTTCCTCAGTTTCATTAAATGTTATGTTTGCAGGCCTTATCATGTCAAGTTTAGTCTCAGAAGGATTATAAAACAAAGAAGAATCACCATTGAAAGCAGCTTTTAAAGTTCCATTATCAGAAACAGGAAAGTCAACAAACCCCTCAAGATTAGTCAAGCCAGAACCTAGAATAGTATTATTCAAGTAAAAATCAATTTGCTGATTTTCTAGGAGGTCTCCATTATCTAGAACTAGAGTGGCTCTAACCAGATTTTCACCGATTTCAAGATTAATAGAAGTGTTAGCCCAGACATCTATTGGAAAGATCTTTTCTGTTGTTTCTGGTATTCCTATAATAGTTCCATTTATGGTTGAGTTAGAACCATTTAAACTTGAATTAAAAGCATCTATTGTTGTGTTTGCAGCAAAAGCTACTACAGAACCTAGAACTATGAGTAATGGAATCAATAACTGGCTTTGACCTGAATATCCTTTATGCTTCATAGCTTACCACAACTTTAATTTCATTTAACCCAAGAGGTGTTGAGAAATTAGTTTTTAGGCTAATTTCTGAACTACAAACATCATTTAGCTCTAAAGTTCCACAAAATTCTTTCAAATATCCAGAAATTGTTTCAAAATCATCTGGTAATTTCCAAATAAGAACAACATTTCTAGCTGTAGAACCAAGATTAGTTGCACTTGCTTTTACATTTATAATTTCTCCTCTTGTTATTTTCTGAGGATAAATAAGATTAATATCAAAATTTGTAATAACTGGTTCTTGAGATGTCTCATTTGTTTCATTAGGAATAATAGTTTCATTTTCCAAAGTTTCATTTATTATTAAATCTTCTGAAGATGTCTCATTTAAAGTCACGTTTTCAGTAATATTTTCTGTTATATTTTCAGTAACATTTTCAGTAACATTTTCAGTAATATTTAACTCAGTCTCATTTAAAGTCACATTTTCTGTAATGTTTTCTGTTATATTTTCAGTAAAATTAAAAGAAAATGTCTCATTTCTAAAAGAAAAATTATCAATTGTTTCAGTAAAATTAGAAACATTAGATATTACATATCCACTTATATTAGACTCGTTTTGAGCTATTACAATTCCAACTTGCTTTAAAATAAAAATAGAAATTATAAAAACTACTAGGAAAATCATCAAATTTTTGGCTCTTCCTGTTGTTGATTTCATTTTCTTGACCTCAAATAGCACAATTTTGCTGGTCCTATTATTCTCTGAGAGACTAAACCTTCAGAAACCAGCCCCAAAACGTATTTAGAAACAGTTATTCTATTGATTCCTGTATTTTCAGCTATGTTAAGTAGGGTTAGACCTTCTGGATGCACTTCTAAATTGCTTATTATTCTTTTTTTAAAATTATTTTTTTCCATATTTCTTACCTTTCAAGTAACATAGTTTGGCTGTTCCAACCTCTCTTTGAAGTATCGAACCTTCTCCTAGAAGCTGATAAACATACTTGGTCACAGCATGTCTGCTCATCCCAATCTTATCAGCGATCTCAACAGTTGTAAGTCCTTCTGGATGTTTTCTAAGAATTTTTATAATTCTTTCTCTAACGTTGTTCTTCTTTTTCATGGGTACCCCAAGTAGGTTAGCAGATGTGTTAATCACATGTGATTAACATAGATGGATACCACTATTTAAAAATATTTAGGTATGGAAAAATATATTTTAAGCATTTTTTCATGATTTTTTACAAAATTTCTATAAGAAATAATGGGGTAAACAAGAACAGAAAATTTTAAAGGCAGGTTAAACTAAATTCTATCATGGAAGAGTTATGGAAAAAATACAAAAGAGAAACACAAGAACATATAGAAAAAATAAATAAATTTTTGAATGAGACATCTTCAAATGAGAAATCTCAATTAAAAGAACCAGAAAAAATTATTAAAAATGAGATGTCTCAAATATCTGAACAAATAATTATAGAAGATAAGACATCTGAAAACGTATCTCAAAAAAAGAAACATCTTCCAAGAAAGAAAATTTATGGAAAACTAAAAGATGTTGTAAAAGAAATAATGGAAAAGGAAAATGTATCACGGGCTCAAGCATATAGAAAAGCTAAAAAAAGATTTCTTGAGAATTCTCAATAGTTAATAATAAATCTTTCTAATAAACAATTATTTTTATGTTTACTAAAAATGAGATAAGAGACTTGGTAATATCAGTTTTAGCATTAGCTTTGATCTTTAGCTCATTTAATATAAATTTATTACCAATAACTTTGTTTGTAGTAATAGTTGTTTTCTTTTCTCATGAAATGTCTCACAAATTCCTAGCCCAGCATTATGGATGCGACGCAGCATATAAAATGTGGCCTTTAGGTCTTTTTTTAGGTTTAATAACAGCCTTACTTCCAGGAGGATTTGTGTTTGCTGCTCCTGGAGCAGTTTTCATAACGCCTTATAAGAAAAAATTTGCTTTTAGAATATCACATTTAACAAGAAAACAGTACGCAAAAATAAGTCTTGCAGGACCTTTGATTAATATAGTACTGGCGATCTCTTTATTATTGCTGAATTTTATCTATCCTTTATATCTGCTTGTCTTAACTGCTAGAATATCATTCTTCTTAGCATTTTTCAATTTATTGCCAATCCCACCAATGGATGGTTCTAAAATTATGTTCTGGAACATGAAAGTATGGCTAGTAATAACTGGTATAGCTTTTGTTGGCTTGTTTATATAAATCACTTTTACTAAATTCTTTTCATGGTAGTTGAGGACATAGTGATAGGAAGAGAACCTGAGGATTTAAGGGTTTATGGTAAAAAAGCTTGTATATCTTTGGGAAAACATATTGTTGGGAAGGGCTTTGATTTTCATTTAACTAATCCTATATTAATGGATGTTCTAAGACCTCATGTTGTGCTTATTGTTGGAAAAAGAGGTTCTGGAAAGTCTTATACTTCAGCAGTTATAGCTGAGGAAATAACAAAACTGCCAGAAAATGTAAAACAAAACTTATCTTGTTTATTGATAGATACAATGGGAATTTTCTGGTCAATGAAAAATCCAAATGATAGACAATTAATGCAATTAAATGAGTGGGGTTTAAAACCAAAAGGCTTTGAAGTAAAAAACATAATACCAATTGGAATAAAGTCATATTATGAAAAATATGAAATTCCCTATGATGGGATTTTTTCAATTAAACCTTCTGATTTATCAGCTGCGGATTGGGGATTGTCATTTAATATAAGTCTTTTTGAAACTTTGGGAATTCTGTTAGAAAGGATAATAAAAAAATTAAAAGGGAAGAATTACTCTATAGATGATATAATCAATGAAATTGAAAACGATAAAAGAGCAGATGAAAAAGAAAAATTAGCTTTGGTAAATAGATTTTTAACAGCTAAAGCATGGGGTGTTTTTTCTAGAGAGGCAGAATCTATAGAAAAATTTCTTGAACCAGGTGTTGTAACTGTTTTAGATGTTTCTCTTCAAGGTACTCATGTTAGAAGCTTAATGATAGGAATTCTTTGTAGAGAAATCTATCAAGCAAGAATATCTGCTAGAAGAGAAGAGGAGATGGCATTAATGGGAGGAGAAATCATTAAAAGAGTTCCCATGACTTGGATAACAATAGATGAAGCTCATGAGTACTTGCCTGAAAAAGGAGAAACAGCAGCCACTCGCGATTTGTTAACATTGCTAAGACAAGGAAGACAACCTGGTATAAGTTTAGTTCTAATAACACAAAGACCAAACAAAATTCATGAGGACGCAATGGCTCAGGCAGATTTGGTTATATCACACAGACTAACAGCTAAACCAGATGTGGAGGCCTTGTCAGCCATAATGCAAACATACCTTTTGTCTAATATAAGAAGATTACTGCAAGCTCTTCCAAAAACCAGAGGTGCTGCTTTAATATTAGATGACAATTCTGAAAGAATTTTTAATATTCAGGTTAGACCAAGACAGAGCTGGCATGCAGGAGAATCACCAGTCTCTTTGAAAGAAAAAAGTTCTTAAATTTCTAATCTAATTATTTTTATGCCTTTTGTTATTCATCCTCTTATAAAACAAGAAACTATAGAATCTAGAAGATACCAGGAAGCTATTCTAAATACATCCTCAAAAAGAAATACTCTTTGTGTTTTACCAACAGGTCTGGGAAAAACAACTCTAGCAATTTTATTAGCTGCTCATAGATTAGAAAAATACCCAGAATCAAAAGTTTTAATAACAGCACCCACTCGTCCTTTGTGTGCTCAGCATCAAAAAACCTTTCGAGAATGTATGAATATTCCAGAAGAAGAAATAATTCTTTTAACAGGAAAAATTTCTCCAGGAAAAAGGTTTGATTTATATAAAAATGCAAGAATCATAAGCGCGACTCCACAAACCTTGGATCATGATTTAAGGGATGAAACATTAGATTTGTCTAATTTCAGTTTATTGATTGTGGACGAGGTTCATCGTGCTGTTAAAAGATACTCTTATCCTTTTGTTGCAAAAATTTACATGCAACAAGCAAAACATCCAAGAATTTTGGGTTTAACAGCTTCTCCTGGAAGCGAAAAAACAAAAATAGAACAAATTTGTAAAAACCTTTTCATAGATTCTGTTGAAATAAGAACAGAATTAGACGGAGACGTCAAACCCTATATAAAGGGAATTGACACAGAGTTTGTTAAAGTCAATTTAACTGAAGATCTGAAAGAGGCTCAAGGGTTATTAAAAACAGGCTTAAAAGAAAGACTAGAAAAATTAAAAAAATACAAATTTTTTATTAGAACTAAAAGAGAATTGTTAGAAACTCAGAAAAAAGTTAGCAAACAAATTTCAACAAACAGAAAACCTTACATGTTTTACTTGATTTCTTTGATAGTTGAAGCAATTAAGATTTGGCATGTTTTAGAACTTTTAGAAACCCAAAGTGTAAAGGCCACAAAAATTTATTTAGAAAAAATTAAACAAGAGAAAACCAAGTCAGACAAAAGAGTTTTGAAAGACCTTAATTTTATTAAGGCAATGGAGATTATTGAGCAAGCTGAAGAACATCCAAAAATAACAGAGTTAAAAGAAGTTTTAGAAAGAGAGTTTGGGAAAAATAAAGATTTTAGAATAATTGTTTTTTCTCATTTCAGAGACAACATACACCACATTCATGAGAGGGTTCAAGAAATTTGCAGACCAGTTATTTTAATTGGTCAGGCTGGAGAAAGGGGGTTATCACAAAAAGAGCAGATAGATGTTATTAAAGATTTTAATGCAGGATACTACAATTGTCTAATTACAAGTCCTATTGGAGAAGAGGGTTTGCACATACCTTCTGCTGATATTGCTATTTTTTATGATTCAATTCCTTCTGAAATAAGAACAATTAAAAGAAGAGGAAGAGTTGGAAGAACCAAAGTTGGAAAAATAATATTCTTACTAACTAAAGGAACAAGAGACGAAGGCTATTTTTGGACTGCTTATAGAAGAGAGAAAAAAATGAAATCAATTCTTAGAGAAATGCAAAACAAAAATGAAAAAGAACAACAAAATATTGATGACTTTATTTGATTAACATTTATTAATACTGTATTTACATATCAATATTATGGGAAAATTACGCGGAGGAGCTAGGAAGGCTCAATATAAATATTCAAGAAAAAAAGATAAAAAGAAAAAACGATCAAAATGGGTCTAAAGCTTAAATTCTGGGAAAAAGACAAAAAAGAAAAAAGTGAGGAATCTGAAGAATCTAAAGACGAAGACGAAACTGAAAAAATTAAGAAAAAAATGGAAGAAATCAAGGAACTCTTTGAAAAAGAGAAGAAAGAAGACATATTTGAAAGAGAACCAGAGATTGAACAAAAAGCAGAGGTAAGACCTGTAGAAAAAGTTGAAGAACCGAAAAAAGAAATAATGCCCGAAGTTAAGGCCGAGGAAGTAAAAGAAGAAATTCCTGAAAAAAAAGTTGTAAAGGTTGAAAAACCAAAGATTGTGATAAAACCTAAGAAAATTAAAAAGATAAAGAAGCCTAAGAAAATTAAAAAAGTAAAAAAAGAAACTGAACAAGTTATTCCCGAACAATTAATAAAAAAACAATTAACTAGGCAACAGCGGCTAATATCTAAGCAGGTAAGACGAACAATAGAAGAATCACTCCCTTCACAAACAACCCAGCTCATAGAGCAAGTCATTCCAGAAATAGAGGAATTAATAAAAAAACAATCTACTAAACAATCAAAAACAATTTCAGATCAAATCAAACAATCAATAGAACAGACCGTACCCTCACAAACATCTAAGCTAATGGAGCAAGTCACTCCAGAAATCGACAAGTTAATAACAGACCAACTAACATCTCAATCAACCAAGTTAATAAATCAAATCAAACAATCAATAGAACAGACCGTACCCTCACAAACATCTAAGTTGATAGAAGAAGTTATCCCAGAAATAGAGCAATCAATATCCGATCAACTAGTATCTCAAACATCTAAACAACAACAGTTAATTTCCAAACAGATAAGGCAAACAATAGGGCAAACAATCCCTTCGCAATCAGCTAAACTTATAGAAGAAGTTATCCCAGAAATAGAGCAATTAGTCTCTAAACATGTCAGACAAACAATAGAAGAATCACTTCCTTCCCAATCAACCAAGCTCATAGAGCAAGTCATTCCAGAAATAGAGCAATCAATAGAAGAACAATCAATCAAACAATCAGAGGCTGTTTCTAATTATGTTAAAAGGGTAAAAAAATCAATTTTAAAACAATATACAAAACTAATAGAAGAACAATCAATCAAACAATCAGAAGCGCTTTCTGAACATGTCCAACAAGCAATAGAGCAAGTTGTCCCAAAAGTAATAGCTGAACAATCCACTAAACAACAACAATTGATATCTAAGCAGATCAGACAAACAATAGAGCAATCAGTACCTTCCCAATCAGCCAAACTTATAGAACCAATTGTCATAGAAATAGAACGATCAATGGATGATCAACTAACATCTCAATCAACCAAGTTAATAAATCAAATCAAACAATCAATAGAACAGACCGTACCCTCACAAACATCTAAGCTAATGGATCAAGTCACTCCAGAAATCGACAAGTTAATAACAGAACAGCTAGCCAAACAGCAACAATTAATTTCTGAACAAATCAGGCAAACAATAGAGCAAAATAAACCTGGACTTTTTGCTAGGTTATTTGGAGGAAAGGGAAAAGACAAAGAAGGTAAAAAAATTGTTCTAGATAAGAAAATCTTAACAGGCTCTTCTGTGGGAGAGCTAAACCAAAAGTTCGATAAATTATCAACAGCTGTAGGTCAATGTTTCTTAGCTTTGGACAAGAAAATAGACACTTACAAAGACAATATAGTAGTAATACAGGATGGAGTAAGCAAGCAAATAGAACTACAAGAAGATTTTAAACAACAATTGCAATCTTATGAGGGTAAAGTGCTAAGAATCCTTAGGAATCTCAGGTTTGAAATAGAGACTGAGATTCATGCTACTAAAGACGAAGGAACCAAAAAAAGGTTGGGTCAGACCTTAGGAAAGATTGATACATCTCTTATTCTCAGTCTCATAAAAGAAAAGGGCCCAATAGAAACAAAAGCCTTGGAAGAAGAAGTTTTGAGAAAAAACATATGTTCTAGAGCTACGCTCTTTAGGAAGATCAGGACAATGCGAGAAAAGGGGCTGGTCACAAAAGAAGAAAAAAATGGGACAAGTTTTTATTCAATTCCATCAGAAGATGAGATTAAAGAGCAATCTCATGAGATTTTGGAAGAAGAAAAAACTTTGGCTCAGTCTTAATTCTTGATATTACTAAGAAAATTTAAGAAAAAATGAGACTAAACATAAAATTCAATTTTTCGATTTTCTTCAAGATTCTAAATACCTCCTTTTTTCCTTTTATTTTTCGGAAAAAACAAAATACTAGAAAATTTTATTCAGAAGATTCTATTTTTTAATAATGAGACTAAAAATGAGATTTCGTCATTTGTTAAACTAAGATGATTGTTGATGTTAAGTGTTAATTAAGTTATTAAAAATACAATTTAACTTCTAAAAGAAAAAATTGCCTAGTACAAGGTTCAGATATCTTTGAGGACCGTACAAGACGGCGCACCGAAATCAGAGTCCGAAGACTTGAAATCTAATACCTGAACTTCCTTCTAGGCAATAATTAGTTTTAAAAATTTACATTATTTAAATATAACTAATGAAAGAAGTTCTGATTTTTGTTGATACAAGAGAAGCTAATAATGGCATATTAGAGTATTTCAAACAATATGATTGTGATGTTCAAAAGAAGATGCTGCTTTATGGAGATTTTGTTGTTTCTGATAGGGTTTCCATAGAAAGAAAGCTAGTAAATGATTTTGTTCAGAGTATAACTGATAAAAGACTTTTCAAACAGCTAAAAGCAATGAAAGACAATTTTGAAAGACCTGTTCTAATAATAGAGGGTGAAGAGTCATTATACGGAGTTTTACAACCTAACATAATCAGAGGAGCTCTGGCAGCAATATCTGTTGATATGTCAATCCCAATAATCTGGACAAGAGACATAGCTGATACAGCTGGTATAATCTACTGGATTGCTAGAAGAGAACAGATTCTAGAAAAAAGAGAGGTTGTTTTAAGAAACAAGAAAGTCCCAAAAACTATAGAGGAAAAACAAGAATATTTGATTTCTAGTTTGCCAGATGTTTCTGTTGTAAGAGCCAAAGCATTGTTAAAGCATTTTAAATCTCCTATGAATGTTTTTAATGCTTCAGAAAAAGAATTAAAAGAAGTAAAAGGTATAGGAAAAGGAATTGCTGAAAAAATTAAGAAAGTTTTAGAAAAGAAGTACAAATCATAAATTTGATAAAATAAATTTTACTCTTTTTTCTATTGGCATATTAGGAACAACTACAACCTCGTGTCCTAAGTCTAGATAAGCCCTCTTAAGTAATTCGCTTAATCTTTTTGATGTTTTCCCATCTTCTATTCTAGCATAGTCTTTTTCAAAAGGCAGGGATTCTAAGAAAAATATTTTTTTATATTTTTTTTCTTGGCAAACTTTTAAAATTTCTTTTGGATTAAACCCATAAAGTTGGTAATAAGCAACAGTATCAGGAATTCCCCTATCAATAAAAACTATTTGATCTTTAGGTAGTTTACCTTCTAGGTTTATTTTCATTTCTAATACCCTTTTTTGAAAATCTATTTCGTCTATTCTAATTTCTTCTAAGCTCTTACCTTCTGAAATTTCCTTATCTATTAAAAACCTTGCTGCTTCAAAAAGCGTGTGATAACCTATTTTTGATAATCGAGAAATTATTGTTGTTTTTCCTGAGCTAGGAGCTCCAGTTATCACATACCATTTAGAGTCTCCCATAAGATAAATATTTCACTTTAAGCTTATAATTATTTTTATGCCAAAACCTTTGATCGTTGGTTTGGACATAGGGACAACCACCGGTTTGTCAATTCATGATCTTAAGAAAAATCTTTTATATTTGAGAAGTAAGAAACACTTCTCATCTTCTCATATAATTAAAAGAATAACAGTTTTTGGAAGACCTTTAATAATTGCTACAGACAAGAAAAAAGTTCCTCATAAAATAAAAAAAATAGCCTCCTCCTTTAATGCCAAAATATTTAGTCCAGATCATGATTTAACAATTGAGGAAAAAGAAAGGGTTGTTAACATTTCCATGAAAGATACTCATGAAAGAGATGCTTTAGCAGCATCATTATTTGCTTTCAAATTATATGCTTCTCAATTTAATACAATAGATAGAAGTTTAGATGTTTTAGGTCTAGCAAGGCATAGTGATAAAGTAAAAGAAATGATAGTTAGAAAACAAGCAAAAAACATTGCTGAGGCAATTGACAAGGTAAGACCAAAAAAAATTGAAGAAAAAAAACCTGTTTTTAAAAGAGTTAAAATTGATTGGGAAGAGAGAGTAAAAGAATTAGAGAAAAAATTAAAAGAAGAGAGAAGCAGATACGACATTCTAAAAGCTTATACAGAAAAACTTGAAACAAGAATCAGAAACTTGGAAGTTCAAAAACAGGAATATCTTGAAGAACAAATGAAAAAAAATGAAGACGCTAGAAAAAAGGTTTTAAGGGAAAAAGAAATAAAATCAAGAGACATTCTTATAAAACAATTGAAATTTGAATTGGCCAAAGGAAAAAGCATTAAAAAAGCCTACGAGGAAAAATTGGAAAGAGAACAAGAATTAAGAGATATAAAAAATGAGAATTTATTGCCAGTAATAATGATTCCCGAATTTACTAAAGAAGAAATGGTTAATGCTAACAGGGATTTTGATATAAACAACAAAGTTGTTTGGATACAGAATTTTAGACCTTCAAAAATAGCTGCAAAAGTTTTAGCTTCTATAAAACCAAAAGTAGTTATAGGAGAAACTGATAAAGAGATAAAAGAGGTCCTAAGAAAAGCTAGAATAATCGTGGTAGATACAATAGAACCAGAAATTAGGGATTTTTATGCTGCTGTTTCTCCCAAAGAACTAGAAAAGGAAATGAGAAAAATAGAAAAAAGGACTTTCTTGAAATGGTTGGATGATTATAGAAGAAGATAATATATATCTTTAATAATATTCTATTATGCGAGGCATCTCAACCTTACTAGCTATAATACTTCTTGTAGTTATTGTTGTAGCAATAGTTTCTCTTCTTTTTACCTTCTTTTCAGGCTTATTTTCAACCACAACACAAGCAGCAACAGCTTCCACTACTCATGTTACCGGACTTTTTACTTCTTGTATAAGAGTAGTTTCAATGTCTTCTAGAGAAATAAACATAAGAAACTGTGGATTAGGAGTATTAACCAATGATACCTTAAACCTCTTTATAGATAACCAAAAATTCAACTTTTCAATGACCCCAGAATCAATAGACAAGGAAGAAATAGCAACAATAGCAATACCTCTGTGGGGAATAACAATAGGAGATCATACACTAAAAATAGTTAATCCTAAAACAGAAACAACAGCGAGATTTGAAGCAGAATTGCCAGATTCTGCTGTTTTAGCTCTAGATTTTGAAGAAGGCTCTGGAACAATTGCTTACGATAGTTCAAAATATGGAAATGATGGAACGATATATGGAGCTACATGGATTGATGGAAAATTTGGAAGAGCTTTAGATCTTGACGGTATTTCTAGTGATTATGTTGAAATACCTGATTCACCAAGTCTCGACTTTAACAGAATTACAGTCAGTGCTTGGGTTAGGTTTGCAAAATTAGGGGACTTTGGTATGATTGCAAACAAAAAATTTGCTTGGAGGATGATAAAGATGGATAGCGGTAATGGCAACAGAGTCAGAACAGATATTTACATCAGTAGTACAAATTACCAAAAAAACAGCGATACTGTGAACCTTCTGAACGACAATAACTGGCATCATGTTGCTTTAACCTTCGATGGATCAAGAACTATGATATACATCGATGGAACTCCTGATGGAACACTGAGTATTTCTGGAAACATAGACACAAACACTGAAAAAGTTATAATTGGAAAAGAACTACCAAATGCTTATCACATGAACGCTACAATTGACTCAGTAAGAATTTATAATGAGGCCTTAACTCCTGATGAAACAGTTATTTTAAAGATAAAGTAATAAATATTATGAAAAAAACAGTGGTTTACTTTTTACTTTCTGTTATTTTTGGAATATGCTTTTATCTAATGCCTTTAAACATTCCTCAGCAAGCTAATATAGTTCTTGCAATATCAGTGACAATAGGAATGCTTTGGTTAACAGAGGTTATACCCATATATGTAACATCTTTGTTAATACCATTAGCATTAGCTATTTTTGCTGACTTTGGTGTTAGAGATGTTTTCTTTCCATTTTTTGATCCAGTTGTGGTTTTACTAATGGGAGGATTTGCTTTGGCATACTCTTTGCAAAAATATGGTTTAGATGAAATAATAGCCAATTTTTTTGTAATGAAAATCGGAACTAGTCCCAAAAGATTTCTTTTAGGAATGATGATTGCAACAGCTTTTCTTTCAATGTGGATGAGCAACAGTGCAACTTCAGCTGTTATGATACCTATATTATTAGTTGTTTTAAAAGATACTGGACTAAAACCCTTTAAATCATCTTATGCAAAAGCTGCTGTTTTAGGAATCGCCTTTGCAGCAACCATTGGAGGTTTGGGAACAATTGTTGGAACAACACCAAATGCAATGGCTGTAAAATTTCTTACTGACGAAAATATAACCCTATCTTTTCTTGATTGGATGTATCATGCTCTACCTTTCACAATTCTTTTCTTGTTTGTTGCTTGGTTTGTTTTGCTTTTAGTGTATAGACCAGAAATAAAAGAATTGCATGTTAAAGAGAAGAAAATTTCTTTAAATAAAAATCAGCTAAAAACTTTAGCAATTTTTGCAACAACAGTCATTCTTTGGTTAAGTTCAGAATTGCATGGAATATCTATAGCTTTAGTAGCTGTGATTCCAATAGTCTTGTTCTATGCTTTAAAAATGTTTAATAGAGAAGATTTTGGCAAATTTGATTGGGACATACTAATTCTAGTAGGTGGTGGTCTGTCTCTAGGCTCAGCCATAGAAGCAAGTGGCTTAAATGTTATTATAGCAGAGTTCATGAAAAACATAATTATGGGAAACCCCTTGTTTATTATCTTGTTTTTAACATCATTGTTTTGTATTTTTATGACTTTATTCAGTAGCAATACAGGAACAGCAGCTTTTATTATACCAGCAATAATACCATTATCAACAGCTCTTGGAGTTGATACAAGAATTTTAGTAATACTAGCAGGCATGAGTGTGTCTTTAGATTTCCTAGTTCCTATTGGAACTCCTCCAAATGCAGTGGCATATTCTACAGGTTATATTCATATTAAGGATATGATAAAAGTAGGAATAATACTTGCTCTATTAGGAGCTTTTCTCCTTAGCTTTTTTTCTGTCCTCTACTGGTGATTCTTTTCGTCTAAAATAAGGAACTCTAAGTTTTGGTCTAAATTTTTTTACATCAGCCTTTTCTACAGGTTTTTCATTTTTTGATTTTCTTCTTAATCTTTTAAGTTTTCCAAGCCTGCTTTGTATGTCAGACATTTCTCTTAACAAACGACCACGTACAGTGTCAATAAAAGAATGAGTACCATTTTCATATATTGTATTTCCAACAACAATGGTTGCCCATTTAGACATTTCTTCTGCTTTTTCTTTGGTGTTTATTCCACCGCCATATAAAAGATGTGCTTTTGTTAAGGAATCTTTTACAGCTTCAACAAGATTAGGGTCGCCATACATTCCAGAATACTCAATGTAGATTATTGGAAAGTTAAAATACCTCTCAGCACAAATGGCTGTTGCAACAGACCCTTCAAGAGTCATTTCAAAAGCTTTAGAAACTTTGGCTGCAGCACATTTTGGATTTAGAATTATATATGCTTCAGGAACAACTTTGTCCCAATCTATTTTATCTTTGTGTAATTTTACCCATATTCTGTGCAAACCATTTATATAATGAGGATTAAATGTGTTAAAAACAGAAGGCACAAACAACCAATCAATATTTTTATAAACCAGACCATATGGTGTGGAAGGTTCAAGAACTTTTGGTATATCATACTCTTTTAGCATCTCAAGAAGATTAGTAACATTACCTTTAGTAATATTCTGTGTTCCTGATATCATTATTGCATCAGTTCCAGTTTCTATTATATCTTCTATAATCTCATGAGTTATTATTTTATCAGGATCAAGCTTTGTAATATGCTTCCACTTTCTCCATTGTTCCATAAATATACAAACCTTATTATAACAGATATACTTAAATTTATATCACACCAGTCTCTTTTGCTGCCTTTTCAGCCATTTTGTTGTCTATATCTTTATAATGTAAAATTGTATATCTATCACTTCTTATATTTTTTGCTTCAGAAAGAGCTTTTATTATTATATTTTTAGGCACTCCCATTTCTTCGTTATTTGTCGGTGCCCCAATAGTCTTTAGTGCTTTAACAATCCTTTTCCAATCCATATCATGAAAATAAGAGCATAAAACAGTCCCAATAGCGCATTCCTCTCCATGAAGGCTTGTTCTTTCAGGATATAAAATTTTTAAGGCATGGGAAAACATGTGCTCAGAACCTGATGCAGGTCTGCTTGAACCTGCTATAGCCATAGAAACACCAGAAAATACAAGAGCTTCTATAAGGTTTCTTATACTTTTTTTCTCAAGATTTTTTATGCCTTGTGCAGAATCCATTATTAAATTTGCTGAAGTTTTGTTCATAGTAGCTGTATATTCTGAAATAAATTCACCATGTATTTCATGTGAAAGTTCCCAGTCTGCTACTGCTGTTAGTTTTGCAATTACATCTCCAGCTCCTGATGCTATTAGACGATAGGGGGATTTAATTACAATGTCTGTATCAATGACTATTGCAGTAGGTGTTACAGCCGGAGCACTATAAACATCTATGACTGCACGATTACTTGCTATCCCATCATGGGATATTGCTGTTGGAATAGAAATAAATGGTATTTCATTTACTTTTGCAGTCATTTTAGCAGTGTCGATTATTCTGCCCCCTCCTACACCAATAATAAAATCAGAATCTATTTTTTCAATTTGGTTCATATTGATTTTTTTAGGCACATCTTTAATCTTAATTTTGTAATCATATTCTTCTAAAATTTTAAAAACCTTTCTACCAGCAATTTTCATGAGACTTGGCTCAGAAAAAAGAGTAACAGAACTTTTTAAGCCCAATGTTTTGCAAAGTTTTCCAACTTTTTCTAAGGCTTTAGATCCAATTATAACCCTTTGAGGCAGACCAACTTCCAGTAGTTCCATTCCCTATATATGTTTAGTTAAAAATAAAAACATTTAAGGAACTTTATAACATATATATTCTATGTCGTTCATTCTAGATCCAAAAAACCTAGGAAAAGAGGATGTTAAAACAATTGGTGGAAAAGGAGCAAATTTGGCAGAACTAATAAATGCTGAATTTCCTGTACCAGAAGCATTTTTTATAACAACAGAAGCCTATGAAGAATTCTTGAAGTCCAATGATTTAAGAGAAAAAATACTTGATCTAATCAAAGAGATTAATTATGATGATGTAGATTCTTTAAACAATGCTTCAGACAAGATTAAAGAATTGATAATAGGGGCTGAAATCCCTGAAAAAATGAAATACCAAATAATTGATGCTTACAAGAAACTATATGGTGGACCGCCTGTAGATCTGGATTTTGTAAAACCCATGGATACGCCATTTGTTGCTGTTAGAAGCTCTGGAGCAATGGAAGATGTAGAGGGAGCATCTTCTGCAGGTCAATATGAAACTTTTCTAAATGTTAAAGGCGAGAAAAAACTGATTGAAGCTATTAAAAAATGCTGGGCTTCTCTTTATACTTCTCGTGTTATTTACTATAGACATAAACATAAACAACCCCAAGACACTTCTATTGGTGTTATTGTTCAAAGGATGATAAACTCTGAAAAAGCAGGAGTTGCTTTTACAATTGATCCTACTAATCCTGTTAAAGGTTCTAAAAAAATAGTTATTGAAGCTTGTTGGGGTTTAGGAGAATCGCTTGTTCAGGGAAAGGTTGAACCTGATAGATACATAGTTGATAAAGATACAGGAGAAATTATAGAAAAACACATTGGTAAAAAAGCAACTGAAATTGTAAGAGACATATATGGAGTGAATGTTGAGCGGGTAGTAAAAAGAGATAGAGTAGATGCACAAGTTTTGTCTGATTATGAGGTCGTTGCTTTAGCTGCTTATTGCAAGAAAATAGAGCAGCATTACAATTTTCCCGAAGATATTGAGTGGGCAATGGAAAGAGGGAAAATTTATATTGTTCAAACAAGAGCTGTAACAATTTTAGAAGAAAAAGAAACAGAAGAAGTAAAAGGCACTCCTATTCTAGAGGGTTATGGGGCTTCACCAGGAGTTGCTACTGGAATTGTAAAAGTTATTCTTGATCCAAAAGAAATAAACAAAATTGAAAAAGGAGATGTTCTTGTAACAAAGATGACTAACCCTGATTTTGTTGTTGCAATGGAAAAATCTGTTGCAATTATTACAGACGAAGGAGGAATTACTTCACATGCTGCAATTGTTTCTAGAGAATTAGGGGTTCCATGCATAATTGCAACAAAAACAGCTACCCAAACTTTAAAAGATGGGATGAAAATAACAATTGACGCAACTCATGGTAAAATCTATTCTGGAGAAATTGAAATAAAAGAAAAAAAAGCAGAGGCACTTAAGATAAAAACAAGAACTCAGGTTAAAGTTAACTTAGCTTTTCCAGGAACTGCTGAAAGGGCAAAACATGCAGACGGTGTTGGTTTACTAAGATTAGAGCACATGTTAACAAAAGCTGGAATGCATCCTATAGAATATATAAGAAGTGGGAAACATGTAGAGCTAATAGAAATAATTGTTGATGGTGTTGGAAAGGTTGCTCAAGCATTTTATCCAAAAGAGGTTTGGGTAAGATCCTTGGATGCAAGAACAGATGAATTTAGAAACATGCAAGGTGGAGAAAAGGAACCTGAAGAAGACAATCCAATGCTTGGGTGGCATGGAATAAGAAGAAGTGTTGATGAACCTGAAATTTTGAAATGTGAATTAGAAGCACTAAAACAATTGCATGAAAAGGGCTTGAATAATGTTGTTTGGGAATTGCCATTTATTATAGACGTTTCTGAACTAAGAAAAGCAAAAGAAATTGCCCAAAGTGTTAATGCTCCTACTAATTTTGGTATAATGGTTGAAACACCAGCATGTGCTTTGACAATAGAAGAATTTTGTAAAGAAGGAATTGCATTTGCTTCTTTTGGAAGCAATGACTTAACACAAACTACATTAGGAATTGACAGGAACAATGAAAACTTGATAAAGATTTTTAATGAAATGCATCTTTCCATGCAATTCTTGTTTAAACATGTTATTGAAACTTGTAAAAAATACAATGTTGAGTCCTCTATATGTGGTGAATTACCAAGTAATAGAAGAGATGCTGTTGAATTCTTGGTAAAAACAGGAATTGATTCCCTGTCTGTTAATATTGATGCCATAGACAAGGTTAGAGGATGGGTTTCTGAAATAGAAAAAGGTTAAAATTCTGTTATTGTAATAATAGATATGGTTTGGAAAGGAGTGATAATAGAAGAAAGTTTAAATGATAAGTCTCTTTTAGATCTAGTTAAGATAGTTAAAACAAGAAAAACAACATTAGAAGAAGAAAGCCAAAGGGGTAGTTTTACATTCCATTGTATTGAATTAGATGATGAAAAAAAAGATGTTTTTGTAGAAAAGGCACATTCTTCAATCAAAGATAATTTTTATCTTCACGTCTGCAAAGAAGACAAAATGATAGTTATTTACAAAAACAAGCAATTTGAGTTCTCTTGTGATAGTTTGGATAAGCTCAATGAGGCAAGAAATTATGGTTTATCAATTGGAATATTAAGAGAACAAATGCCATTTGAAAAATTAATTAAACATCCTTATGATTAAAATGGTAAAAAGATACGAAAAACCAAAATTAACTTATTTTTTCATTGTACTATGTTTAATTGTTTTTATTTTAGAAATTTTCTTTGAAAGGTATTATGGGTATGAATTCTTAAATTCTGTTTTTAATGAGTATGGTTTCTCTTTTTTAAATGTAGTACAAGGTAAAATCTGGGTTTTTATAACCTCTATATTTATTCACGCCAATTCCGAGCATCTTGTATTAAATCTAATAGCACTCTATTTTTTTGGCAAAGTTGTTGAACAAGAACTTGGAAGAAAAAAATTTTTGTTAGCGTTCTTTGCATCAGCTTTTATTGCAGACCTTTTTGTCCTTGCAACAGGTTTAATGGGAATGTCTCCTTTCTTAATACCAACTGTCGGAGCTTCTGCAGGAATTTTTGGTTTAATGGGAATTTCAATGATAACAAAACCCCTTGAATTTATATTTTATCCTTATTTGATACCTATACCTCTTGTGTTGGTTGCTTTAATTTACACTTTGATAAATATAACAAGTTTTTTGCTTGTCTTAACAGGCCAGGCTTCAAGTAATGTTTCCTATATTTCTCATATAGGAGGTTTGATAGCAGGTTTATTCTTAGGTTTCAGAGAAGAGAGGAGCAAAAGAGGTTTTATAATAATACTTTTTATTTTATTCTTGCTTTTGGCAACGCCATTTTTATTTATAATAATTAGTTTTCTAGAAAATTTCAATTACATAAATATAATATCAAACATTTTTGGATGATTCTCTCATTTTTATAATTTTTTTGGCAAGGCCCCAAACTACAAGTATTAACCCAATAAATACAAAAAGAAAAGACAGCACAAAAACAAGTCTTAATTCTGTGCAATTAACTATCATTTCATTTCCAATATCAACACTAGAAAATGGCAAACCACAACTTCCCATAAATGCAGTAAAATCACCTAAAACAATGTAAAATATTGCTGGAACCATTATACTAAGTATTCCTGAAGCTATGAATGAGCCCCCACCGATTTTTTTCTTAGGCTTAATTTTTTCTTTCTTTAAAGTTTTAGGTTTCTTTTTAACCTTCTTTTTCTTTATCTTTTTAATTTTCTTAGGTTTTATCACAATCTTTGGTTTTTCAACCTTTACAACTTTTTTTTCAGGAATTTCTTCTTTAATTTCTTCAATATTAAATTCGGGTACTATTTCCATTTTTGGTTCTTCAACTTCTTCTTTAACAGGCTTCTTAACTTTCTTTTCTTCAGGCTTAATTTTTTCTTTCTTTAAAGTTTTAGGTTTCTTTTTAACCTTCTTTTTCTTATCTTTTTTCTCCTTTTTCATGTTTAAAATATGGAAGAACCTGCTTTTAAAACTAATTCAATTTGCTTTTGATAAATTATTTTTTACTTTCAATAATTTTTTTGGCAATACCCAATATTATGAGGATCAAACCAAAAAGCAAACAGAAGTATGATAGAACATAGATAAATCTTAATTCTATACAACTAGTTGTCATACCACCAATATCAATAGTGGAAAATGAAACTGAGCATTCTTGTAGATATACAGTAAAATCACCAAATATTATATAAAGTATTGCAGGGATTAGTATAACAACTATGCCTGAAGCTATGAATGAGCCCCCACCAATCCAATGTTTTTTCGTTTTTGGCTTCTTTTTCATGTTTAAAATATGTAAGAACCCACTTTTAAAACTTTATAAAATTTTACTTCTAAGCATTAATATGAAAATTTTACAAGTTCCTGATGGGTTAAAAAGAAAGGTTTTAGAAATAGCTGATGATTTAGGAGATATTTTAATAGATTGTGAAAGCTGTTTTGGAGCCTGTGATTTAGCTATTCAAGAAGCTAAACTTCTTGGTTGTGATAAGATAGTACATTATGGACATTCAAAAATTCTTGAAACAGATATTCCTGTTGAATATGTTGAATTAAGAGAAGATTATGATCCTCTCCCAGTTTTAGAAAAGGAAATAAACAAAATAAAAGAAGAAAAAATCGGTTTAATAACAACTTTACAATTCTTAGATTCTTTAGAAAAGGCTAAAGAATTCTTAGAAGAAAAAGGCAAAAACGTGAAAATAGGTAAAGGAAAATTTTACGCTGGACAAATCCTAGGTTGTGATATTTCTTCGGCAAAAGAAATAGAAGAAGAAGTTGATGCGTTTTTATATATAGGGTCTGGAAAATTCCATCCTTTAGGAATTGCTTTGGAAACAAAAAAGCCGATCTATGTTTTGAATGTTGAAAAAAATGAAATAACTGATTTAAAAGATTTAAAAGAAAAATTCTTAAAACAAAAATATGTTGCTATATCCTTAGCAAAAGATGCTAAGAAATTTGGAATCTTAGTTTCTGTAAAACCAGGACAATTAAACTTGGAATTAGCAAAGAATATAGAAAAGAAATTAGAAAATAAAGGAAATAAAGCTTACATCTTAGTTTTTAATGAAATAAAACCTGAAAAATTAGAAGGTTTAGATTTGGATTGCTATATTAATACTGCTTGTCCAAGAATAGCTATAGAAAACAGAACAGAATTTAAAAAACCTATATTAAATCCAGATGAAATAAAATTATGATTATATGTCAAAAATAATGTATTACAGTACAAACTTTAATTCAGAATTAGTTAATTTTAGAGAAGCTATACTTCAAGGGCAAGCTCCAGATAAAGGACTTTACATTCCAAATAAGTTTCCATCTATATTTTTGGATGAAATACTTTCTATGAAAAATATGACATATGCAGAAATTGCCTTTATTGTTACTAACAAATTTTTGAAAGAGGAAATTCCAGAAAAAGAATTAAAAAGAATAACAGATGAAGCTTATAATTTTGATATTCCATTAGAAAAAGTGGATGAAAATAACTATGTTATGAGATTAAGTCAAGGACCAACAGCTTCTTTTAAGGATTTTGCAGCAAGAATGTTAGGCAGAATAATACAATTTTTCATAAAAGAAGAAGACAAGGAAATAATAATTCTTACTGCCACGTCTGGTGATACAGGCAGCGCTGTGGCTAATGCTTTTTATGGATTAGAAAATATTGATGTGGTAGTCTTATTTCCTAAAAATGAAGTAACAAATAGACAAAGAAAACAAATGACTACTCTAGGAAAAAATGTAACTTCAATTGCAGTTAATGGCAAATTTGATGATTGTCAAGCAATGGTTAAGCGGGCTTTTGCTGATTCTGATTTAAAACATCTGAATCTATCTTCTGCTAATTCAATTAATTTCGGAAGACTTTTACCTCAAGTTATTTATTACTTTTATGTTTATTCAAGATTAGGAAATGGTAAAAAAATAATTTTTTCAGTTCCCTGTGGTAATTTTGGAAATCTTACAGGAGGATTAATAGCAAAAAGAATGGGTTTGCCTGTAGAAAAATTTGTTGTTGCTGTAAACGAGAATAATGAATTTCCAATATTTTTAGAATCTGGAAAATATAAACCAATAAGACCCTCAAAGGTTTGTATATCCAATGCCATGAATGTAGGACATCCAAGCAATCTTGCAAGAATTGTTACAATGTATGGAGGAAGAATGGATGAAAAAGGAATAATTCATAAATTACCTGATATGGATTTGATTAGAAAAGATATGTTTTCTGTAAGTATATCAGATGAAAAAACAAGAGAAACAATAAAAAATGCTTATGAAAAGTACAAGCTAATATTAGAACCCCATGGAGCAGTTGCTTGGGCAGGTTTAGAAGATTTCTTGTCTAAAGAGAAAACTTCCTTGATTTGTGTTTCTTTAGAAACAGCAGATCCTGCAAAATTCCCTAAAGAATTAGAAAGAACAATAAATATAAAACCAGAAATTCCAGAAAGTCTTAAAGGATTAGAAAACAAAGAAGAATATGTTTTAAATCTTGACAAAGATTATAATAAGTTTAAAACGTTTTTAATAGAAAGCTTTAAATAAATATGAGAAAAATAGTGATAGTATGAATGTTAAAGTTCTTGAAGACGAGAAAGAAAAATTATTATTGGAATTTAACGATGAAACAGAAACTATAACAAATTTACTGGCATCCCAGGTTTGGGAAGAGAATGGAAAAGCAGCTGCTGTTAGAGAACATCCTTTTATTGAAAATCCTAAGCTAGTTATTATTGGAAGAAATCCAAAAAGACTTTTAAAAAAAGCCTCTGCTTCTTTAGAGGGCCAATGTGAAGATTTAAAAGAAGAATTTAAAAGAGCTTTAGAAAAATAAAGCTAGAAAACAATTATATTACTTAGGGTAATTAAATGCAAAGATTCAGAACAATTAAAAAAGAAATAAGAATAGTTGCATGGGATGACGGTCCTTTCAAATTTAAATCAAAAGGAAAAGACGTTCTTGTTGGAGTAATTTTTAGAGGAGGCCAATTCATAGATGGTTTGTTAAAAACAGAAATAGAAATAGACGGTTTAGATGCAACAGAAAAGATAATTGAAAAAATTTTAAAAACCAAACATAAAGACCTAAGAATAATAATGCTTGATGGAATAACATTTGCAGGCTTTAACACCGTTAACATAAAAGAAATTTATGAAAAAACAAAATTACCAGTAATTGTGGTTAATAGAAAAAAACCAGACTTAAAAAGATTTATTTCAGTATTAAAACAAATGCCAGATCCTAAAAAAAGATTAAAGTGTGTGGAAGATGCAGGACCAATATATTGGACAAGCATAAAAAATAAAAGAATATGTTTTCAATGTTGTGGAATTAAAAAAAATGATGCAAGCAAAGTTATAAAAGAATCTTCAACCATGAGTTTAATACCAGAGCCTTTAAGAGTTGCTCATTTAATAGCCACGGGGTTTGTTTTAGGTGAATCAGTTGGACATGCGTAAAATGAAAAAATTATGGGATAAATACACTGAAGGTTGGTTTGGAGTTGTTGTATATCTTTTTCTAGGTTTTATAATTGCTTATGGTGTTAACATTGCTTTGAGTCTTGTTTTAGCAACTCAAACTCCTGTCGTTGCTGTTTTCTCAAATAGCATGGTTCCAACATTTTACAGAGGAGACATGATGATCGTATATGGAGAAAAGAATATTGAAGTTGGTGATGTTGTTGTTTTTGATTCTCCTGACAAAAAATATCCTATAATTCATAGGGTTGTTGAAATAAGAGATGGAGGTATAATAACTAAAGGCGATAATAATCCTTCGACTGATGAAGGCAAGTGGGGAGTAATTCCTATGGATAATATTCATGGAAAAGCTTTTCTAAAAATTCCTCTTCTTGGTTGGGTAAAAAGATTATTTGTTGATTTTACTGGCATTGGTTAACAAACGATAGTTTTAAATAGTTCCTAGAATACAAAATAAAAGATAAAAGTAAAAGGGTATTGAATGGAATTCTGTCCTAAATGCGGAGGATTAATGGAACCAAAGAAATCTGGTAATCGTATTGTTCTTGTTTGTAGAAGATGTGGGAAAAAGAAAACTTCTAAAGGAAAGAAATTTAAAATAAGTGCTCATAGCGGAGATAAAAAGGGAAAAATAATTGTTGTTGGTAAAAAAGCAAAAGTTGATGTCTTACCAAAAACAGACGTGCCATGTCCTGAATGTGATAATAATGAAGCTTATTGGTGGATGCAACAAATGAGAGCTGCTGATGAGGCACCAACAAGATTTTTCAAATGTACAAGATGCGGACATGTATGGCGTGAGTACGAGTGATATTTAAGTCCTAATTTCTAAAATTTAAAACATGAAATGGTGTCAAAAATTTTTTGACAAAACTTATTCAGAATTTGATTTAAAAAATAAAGAAAGAAAAGCAAAAAAGCAAGTAGATTTTATTTTAAAAATTCTAAAAATTCCTAAGAATGCTTTAATTCTAGATTTGGCGTGTGGTTTAGGAAGACACTCAATAGAATTGTCAAAAAGAGGATATAATGTTGTTGGAGTCGATTTTAAAAGAGAATACATAAGACAATGTAAAGAAAAAGCAAGAAAATTCCGTTTGAAAACAAAATTCATGCAAGGCGATATGAGAAAATTAAAATTTAAAAATAAGTTTGATGTCGTTCTCAATCTTTTTACAAGTTTTGGCTACTTCTCTGATGATGAAAACTTAGATGTGTTAAGAAAAATGGCTAGAGCTTTAAAGAAAAATGGCAAAATAATAATGGATGTTTCTAATCGAGATTTCATAATAAAACATTTTAGAAAAAGCCGTTTGAGTAAATTAAAACCCGGATATCTTTTAGAAGAAAGAAAATTTGATTTTTCAACGAGTAGAATAAATGCTACATGGACATTTCTTTCAAAAAATAAAAGAAAAATTTCAGAAAAGAAAATTTCTTGCAGGATTTATTCTTATCATGAGTTAAAGAATATGTTTGAAAAAGTTGGAATAAAAATTATAAAGAATTTTGGTAGTTTTAAAGGCGAGCCTATAAGTGCAAAAACAAAAAGGTTAATAATAGTTGGTAAGAAATTATAATTATGGATTCTTCTTTTGATACATTGAAAAAAGAATGGAAAGAATTAATGATAAAAGGGAGAAAAGAAGAAGCAGATAAGCTGTATTGGGGAAAAATATTTCCCTTTATAGAAAGAAAATTTGCCAGAGAAACTCAGGAATTGATAAAAAATGGGGAAATACCACAATATGATCTGCTTGTTATACCAATGGGTCTAGAGTCTTCTTATTACATTCTTTTAATTAATGGTTTAAAACCGAAAAAGGTTTACTTTCTTTGCACAAAAGAAGGAGAAAAATATTTTCTGGATAAGATAATAAAGATGACAGGCCTTACTCAGGGCCAATATGAGAAGGATGTTATAGAGTATAAAGCCATGGATGCAGCTGATGTTTACAGCAAGATTAAAAATAAATTGTATTTATTCAAAGGAAAGAAAATAGCAGTTGACCTTACTAGAGGAAAGAGAATAATGACAGCTGGCGCTGCTATTGTAGGAGATTTTTTTGGTTGTGATTTGATACATATAGATGAAGGTTGGTATGATGACATAAAGAGAGGTGAACCTGGAACAGAAAAATTAATTAAATTAAAAAATCCCCTGCACATTTTCGGGGATTTGGAACAAACATATGCCATCGAACTCTTTAACAATCATAGATATTTTTCCTCGAGTTTGCTTTTTAGGGATATTATTAAAAAAGCTCCTGATCCAAGAGAATTTGAAGTTAAATCTTTACTATCTGAAAGCTACATGTTTTGGGACTCTTTTAATTATAGGGCATCCTTGCCAATATTAGAAAGAGCTGTAAATAAAATTAATCAGTACAATGTCAGGGCTTTAGATATTCAACAGCTGAAGATGAATTTGACTGCTCAAAGATATTTGAATAAGATTCAATTTTCTGATAAGAAGTTGATAGATACATTAAAAAATGAATATATGTCCACTCATTTAATAGCAGATATTTTTTGTAATGCGCAAAGACGTGCTGAACAAAATAAATTTGAGGATGCGGTATCAAGGTTTTATAGAGCCATTGAACTAGTTTCTCAACATAGATTAGCAAAAATAGGTATAGATTCATCATCTCCAGATTATAGCCTTTTGGATATAAAAACCAGAAATAAATATGATGAATTAACTAAAGAAATTTACAAAGAGGAAAAGGCATTACCACTGCAAACAGCATTAAAAAGTGGCCATATAATACTCTTTGCTATTGAAGATGATATCTGGAAAGAAAAAACTATACAAGATTTAAAGAATTTTATAGATTGCATTAAGCTCCGAGACTATTCTTTTATTGCCCATGGAGTACAGATTATTAGTAAAAATAATTATGAAAAATTAAAAGAAATTAATAGAGAATTGTTAAAAAATTTATGCTTGATATATGAAAAAGATTTTAATTCTCTAATAAATTGTCATAGATTCTTAAAATTGCGATAGGTTTTTAAATATTACTTACTTATTAGTGATTAATGTTAAAGGACTATAAATTCGAAACAAACAGCGAGTTTAGGGAACATTTGAAAGAAAGACATTTTGGTGAGTCAGCAGTAGGTTCTGTTTTTTATAAAGAAGCTTTTTCAAGTCCTGAAGAATTAATAGAATTTGCTCTAGGAAAAATAGGAGATTACTCTGGAGAATTGCTTGTACGTGAAGTCAAGATGCCTTATCCAATTGGTTTAGATGCTGTAGTTTCGTTAGATGAATTACCAGAAGGGGTTGAAGTAAAAAAAGAGATTCGTGATGAAGTTTCTGTAAATGTTGTTTACAATGTTAAAAGAAAACCAACTAACCAGATAGTTATAATTGCAGGTCCTCTTGATGATTTAGGAAAGCCTGGAAAACATGGTTTTCGTACAATTTTTCCTGGTGAATATTGTCCTGATTTTACAGACGAAAAATTTTGGAAAAAACATGCATTTGCAATGGAGAAGTGATCTAATATGGTTGAGACACTAATAGTTTCTTATAATGCCCATACAACAGATAAAGATGCTGAATTTGTTATTAGAGATTTTCGAAATTTTCAACCAGACGTTTTCATTCCCCAAGAACCTGGAAGAACCTATAAAGAGTTGGCTGATCTAACACGTTATTACAAAGAACTTGTAAGAGGAGACAGGGAATTAAAACGCGGACGTATTTTTTACAATTTTCATAAAACATTAATAGATTCGTTTAGAGAATGTGAAAAAGAAATAAAATTTCATTTTTTGGAAGCCCATTCAGAAGAAAAGGCTGCTGAATTAAGAACAATACATGACCAAGAGTTAAAACACAGGAAAAGGGCACAATCGTTTTTTAATGAAGATAATGTAGATGAAGCATGCAACGAAATATATCAATCTTTATTTTTGAAATCTAAAAGCGCTAAAATTAGGGCCAGAAATATAGAAGAGAATGCTCTAAATCTGTCTAGAGATGTTTTTGATAAATATCCTGAATTGTCTGACAATGGCGAAGTGATTGTCCAAGCTGTTTTAAGCGGTGTGTATCTTCCACCAGTTGTTCAACTTGTTGGTGCTGCTCCAGTTGTAATAAAAATACCTCAGAAATCACCTTATACATCTTTGACACACGTTGGAATTGTGAGAAGTATGGTTCTTGGCAAAGATGTAAGCAAAGATGATATTCCTAAATATTTTTTAGAAAATACAATTGAAAGAAAATTGAGAGATAATATACCTGATTCAATAGAACGATTTGAATTTTGTAGAAATGTTAGCGAAAAGTTAAGCGGGAAAAACATTAATAAAAGAAGAGTAGAAGAAACATTAAATTCTTTGGCTATTGGAATAAAAACCCAATAATTATAAAACAAACAATGAGACCAAATATCCTGCTAAAGCGCCTGTGCAAACAAATGGCAAAGCAGGCAAAGCTTGAGGTTTCCTTGTGATGTAAAATGTTAAGAATAGTAAACCTATCATTGACCCAATCATTGTTATTACAGAGTGGAATATTGTAAAATTATTCAAAATAGAAACAGAAAACATCAAAGGTATTATTACGTCTCCTAATCCCAATTGAAACACATGAACTTTCTTCTTAGCTCCTTTTTGGGGTATATACTTAGCTTTTTTGAATCTATGGGGTGCAGCAATTGTAAAGGCCGTTGGTTTTTCTGTTATTGCCTTGGCCATTTGAACCATGTGTTTTGTTACAAAAACCGAAACAACATCATAAACAGACAAAATCATTATGAATATTATAGAAGGAACAATACCTAGGGTTGCTCCTATTGCAGCTCCTGCTCCTGCTCCAGAAAATATTGCTGCAATATTTTGGCTAGTAATAGAGGGTCTTGAAATTTTCCAAATAGTTAAGATTATTGCAAATATAGAGACTAGAGTCAGAGCAAAAAGTAAAATATTGAAAAAAACAATTCCTACAAAACCGAAATATGAGAAGAAACCCGAAAGCGGTGAAATTAGGCTAAAAATAAAATTTTCCCAAATAGATTGTATTCTAAAGGGTATTAAAAACAAAAAAGCTATTAATGATGGAAAGTAAATAGCAATTGCTTCTACGCCTCTTAGAAAAGATTTTTTATATTTAATTATTAACAGGATGCATATTGTGGTAATTATTATAAAACCAAACAATATTAATGAATTTTCAGCCCTTTCTGGACTTACGCCTTCAATTATTTCTGGCTTTTTTTCTATTTCTCCAGTTTCTATGGCCTGATTTACGTATTCTATATATCCATTTCCAATATAAAGACCCAGTATTTGTATTATCAAAAAAATTAAAATTATGAATACTACAGATTTCATATATAGATTAATGTCACTTGGATTTATAAAGCAGTTAATACATTTTAAGGATGAATCAATGATACTAATAAACCTACTCTAAGATATGTTTTTTTCAGAATCTAAAAATTTTTAAATGAATAAATATAATATTTGTTTTACCCTTTTGAGTTCATTCTTGGTCCAACGGCTCAAGCAGTGACGTGTTGGACCTTTTAACTTTTCTTAAGATAATCATCTAGAGTAAATCTTTTTATTACAACATTGTCTGTTGGCTCACTACTAGAAAGACGAAAACCCATTCTTTCGATTCTACGCCATGGAGAAAAAGTTGCTAGTACGTATCTATTTTTGGGGTTAACACTCATGTTTCCACGAATCAAATTTTTTACGCCTTTTTGTTCCTCGTCGTATTGATCACTATAAATTATTTTGGTGCCTCTAGCTAATCCTAACACTTCTATTTTTTCTCTTAATCTTGCACTCTTTGTTGGAAATTCAGGTATTTCAATTCTTTCTCCACCTTTAACAATATTTTTACTGCCTCTTCTTTCTTCATCAGCTCCTTGAATTAGCACAGGGTAATCCCACCGACCCTGCAGCCTTGGTTCAATATATCTTTGCCAATGGCCAAAACTGTCTACGGGAAAACACATAATATCATCAGTACCTTCAATCGTGTTTATCATACTTACTCCCACTTGGCTAAACTCAGACTTCCATGAGTATTCAAAAGCTTTATTAAGCTCTTTTAAAGAGGCCAAACGATAATGATCAGATCCCAAACGCTTAAGAAATCTTTTTCTTCCAAACCAATCTAATGATAGAAAAAAACCATTTGGACCTGGAACCATGTTTGGAGCTATACTGAAATTAAGTTGTTTAAAATATACAAATTCTCTATAATCTGGTTTAAATTCTGAATTTTCCATGTTTTAAAATAAAATACTAAATAATTTAAGCTTATTAATCTCCAGAATTATTAAATTATTATGCCAAAAAGTCCCAAGGGTTCTAGAAGAGAAAGAGAATTTTTAGAGTTCTTAACAAAAAAAGGTTTTGTTGTTCATAGAGTTGCTGGTTCTGGATTAAAAGGAGAAGCTATTTGTGATTTAGTTGCTGTTAAAAATGGAAAAGTACATTTTATAGAATGTAAATCCAGAAAAAAGGCCTACTATTCTAAATTTCATTCAGACCAATTTAAAGAATTAATAAGAGCTGCTAAGAAATGTAAAGCAAAACCAGTTCTTGCTGTTAAATTGAATTATAAAGACTGGCAAATATTTGATTTAAGTAAAAAAATACCAGAAAAAGTTGAATAACTTATTTTCTACCTTTTTGTATTTTAAATATTTTTCCAATTCTATCTAAATTATCTACTTCTCCAGGTCCTTTATCAAATCTTACTCTTAATAGTCTTGGAAATCTTAAAGCATAGCCAGAAGAATAGGTGGGACTTTTTTGTATTTCCTCATATGCCACCTCTATTACGATTTTGGGCTTTATTTTAATTTTATTTCCTTTTTCAGAATCTATAAAGGGTTTTAACATTTCAGTTAGGTCTTTAAAAGTAATATCGCCCTTTTCACTCTTCTTCTCCTTAACTCCAGTTCCCAGCATGCCGCATTCTAGAAAATCTCCTGTATTAGGGTCTCTACAAGCCAAAATAAAGGATCCTAGCCATCCTGCGCGCTTACCAGTGCCCCAAGTGGCTCCTATTATTACCAAATCTAGAGATTCTAAAACTGGTTTAACTTTAAGCCAACCACCTGCTACTCTTCTTCCAGGTTGGTATTTTGCTTGTAGATTCTTGACTATTAAGCCCTCATGTCCTTCTTTTAAAGCCTTTTTGTAGAATTTATTAGCCTTTTTCAGATCTTTAGTGACCAATTGTTCTGCTAATTGTATTTTTCCAGGTATTTTTTTGGTTATTTTTTTTACTAATTCTCTTCTTTTCTTTAAAGGCAAGTCAAAAAGCTCTTTTCCATTTAAATAAATTATATCAAACAGGTTCAATTCTATAGGAATTTCTTTGGCCATTTCTTTTATATCATATTTTCTTTTTATTCTTTGAGATAAGCTTTGAAAAGGTAGAGGTTTTCCTGTTTTCTTATCAATAGCTAAACCTTCCCCATCCACAATGTAATTCTTAGCCTTCAAGCTCTTTTTACAAACTTCAACAACATCCGGAAATGCTTTGGTTATGTTTTCTAACCTTCTTGTAAATATTGAGATTTTATTGTCTTTCTTATGTATTAGCATTCTTGCTCCATCATACTTGTATTCACAAGCAGGTTCATCAAAAGAATTCAAAGCGTCTTCTAAAGAAGGAGACTTTTCTGCTAACAAGACCATTATTGGCCTTCCTATTTCTATTTTCACTTTTTTCAATCCCTTTTCTCCTTTTTCTTTTGCTATTTTTGAAATTTCTCCATAGTCAGGATTTAAAAACCAAGCATTTTCAACAATTTTTTTAGAAATATCAAAAGCTTCTGCTATAGCATCTCTAATTATTCCTTCTGCTACCCCAATTCTTAACTGGCTCAAAACAGTTCTTGTTATGTATTTTGCTTCTTTTGGCTTTGCTTGTGTTAACAATTCTGCAATAAGGCTCATTTTCCTGTCCTGAGAACCACTTCCAGTTTGTTTTGCTATTAAATGTAGGTTTTCAAAAACCTTTTCTACGTTTAATTCCCTTTTTCCTAGGGTAGTTTGTTTTTTTGTTTTAGAAAGCTTTTCAACTACTAATCCCAAGTCCCTTGATTTTTTAAATTCTTTAACAATCTCTTTTTCATTTATACCATAAGCTTTTGAAATTGATTTGATCATTAATTGGTTTGCAACTCCTAGTTCTTCTTCACTCCAGGCAGGAAACACGTTTCCCTTTAATAATAGAACAACTTTGGGTAAATTTTCCTTGGAGCATTTTTTTAATATTTTAGAAATTATATGAGTTTTTTCAAGTTTACCTGAAATGCTTTCTAGTTTTTCATAATTATCTGCTAAAACAGAGTATTGCATAATTTATAACTGTAATTAAAAACAAATAAAGTTTGTCTTTGTTAAACTACTGTAACATAATATCCAAATCTGTTATTAATTATCCCCCTTTTAATGATTTCTTCAAAGTGTCCTGGAAATTTTTCATACATCATCTCTGTATTTCGAATAGCTGTTCTATAAAGATCTTTTGTTGGTATTTCTTCTTCATTTGGTTTTTCAAAATCGTAGACATAGACAAGTCCGTTTCCCATCATCATTCTTATTCTATAATCTTCATCAACTTGTACTTGTGCAAAATCTGCTAATTGTTCTGCTATTTCATATTTCATTGTTTCCCTAAGAGGTTCAAACACCTCAGGTAATTCAATGCTTTCAACCATAGTTTCAACACCTGGTGTTAGAAGATTTCTAAATATGTCCTTTCCTATTCTTTTTAAATCTGGATTTTTCACCATTTTTATCACCTCATTAAGATTTTTTCAATTTTTTCAATCGAAATTCCATTATTACTAATAAAAGAAAGTGGTGTGATTGATACCTTTCCATCAAAAACTGCTTTTACATCACTGTTCTCTTCCTCATTCTCGATCTTAGCATTGAGAGACATTTTATACTTTCCCTCTTTCTCAATTACGTTGAAATAGTGAAACCTGTTCTTACTGGGAACAGTTATTCTAAAACCTTTATCTTCTGATAGCAGAGGAAAGTTAATATTGAGTACATCGAAATTTTTTCCAATATCTGGAGATTCCAAAATATTCTTAGATATTTTTCTAATGTAATTTTTAGCAATAGTTAAGTCTATAGGAAAATCATCATGATTCCCATGATGCTCCATTGGAATTAATATTGAAGCAGCAATAGCAGGAACATCATAAGTAGTAGCGGCCTCTAAAGCAGCGCCAATGGTTCCTGATGCTGTATAGGAAGTTCTTCCTATGTTTTCTCCAAGATTTATTCCTGATATAACTAGATCTGGTTTTTCTTTTAAGATCTTCTCAACAGCTATTAGAACACATGTTGCAGGCGTTCCATCAATTGCATATCTTTCTATTCCATCGCAATTCTCTCTTCTTTCTACTTCTAAAAATCTTCTTTTTGTATAAGATCTACTTGCAGCTGATTGATTTCTTTTTGGAGCTACAACGAAAACTTTTCCTAATCCTTTTACAGCTTGTTCTAAAGCTCTCATACCTTTGGAATCAATACCATCATCATTAGTAAGCAATATTTTTTTCATATTTAGATAATCTTAGAAACAGAATATATACTAAATCCTTAAAGTATATATATTTAATTATACATATATATTTCATGAAAAGAAAGGCTGTACAACTGGGAAAAGCAACCTTAGTAATGTCTCTACCAGCAAAATGGGTCAAAGAACAGGAAATTTCTCCAGGAGATGAATTAGAAGTAGATGAAAGTGATTCAAAATTAATCATAACTACCCAGAAACATAAATTCAAGCCTCTTAGAACAACACTAAGAATCAAAGATATAAAAGAACCTCGTAGAGACGAGTCAGAACCATACATAGCAAGCTTTGGTCAAAGATTAATAGAGGCTAGTTACATTAAGGGCTATGATGAGATAACTGTTTTGTGTGACACAACCAAATTTTACGATAAAATTAATGAAAGGGTTAAGAATCTTATAGGAATGGAGATTGTTTCACAAACAGAAAACATGTTTTTAATAAAAGATCTAGGAGTAAGCTCTGAACAACCCATTCATCAGATATTAAGAAGGTGTTTTCTTTTGATAAAAACTATGATAGATGATGTTTTAAAGACTAAAGGTAACACTGATGCAAAAGCTTTACATGACAGAGATATGTCAGTAAACCGTTTTACATACTTGCTTTTAAGAAAGTTAAACAAAGAGTTAAGACACCCTTCTGGAAACATAGAACTTAGAAAAATACCAATAATGTATTCAGAAGTTTTTCTGATAGAACATCTTTCTGATGATGTTTCAAGAATGGGAAAAAGTTTAGCTAATTACAAGATAAAAGATGAGAGAATATTGAAACTAATAGAAGATCTAAAAGACATGGTTGAGGATTTGTCACTAATTTATTTTAAATTTAATGAAGAAAAAGCTAGAAGAGTTTTTAATTACAAAGTAGAGATAAGGGATAGAGTCAATAAAATATTAGAAGAAACAAAAAATAAGAAATTAATCAATGCTTTATATTGGATAAGAGAGGTAGCAGAAACAACTCCTGATCTTTTAGAAAGCATTTTGTCTAGGACTTCATGATTACATCGTTTCTGTCAAATGGCGGAGAGTTTGTAACTGTTATTTCTAGAGGTTTTTTTCCTAGATTTTTTAAATAATGCCAACTATTTTGTTGTATAGAGATTAAATCTCCTTCTTTAAGTTCTATAACCTCATCATCAACAATTAATTGGCCATTTCCCCTTTCAACGTAATAAACTTCTTCCATTTTTTTATGAGTATGTTCTTTTGCTTCTCCAAATAAAGTTACGTAAGCGATGCTTATTTTTTCAGATTTGTAAAGCTCTCTTATTGAACCGCAAGTATCTTCTATTGGTTTTACATCATTTTTGTTTATTTTCATAAAATCACCTTATATCAAACACACCTTCACCATAAATTTCTCTATCAACTTTTCTATTTGGATGTATGGTAACAGTTTTTCTACTTAAAAGAGCATCATAAACTTTTTCTCCAAATGAATTACCTTCAAAAGATTCCATAAAATATTTTGGAGGTTTATATTCAATTGAATAAACCATATCATTAATAGATCTTGAAATATCTTTTCCTATTATTTCTGGAGGAAATGGGATTGATAAATCTTTTTGAGAAATATTTAAATCAGATAATTTTTCCCAATCTTCTTGCCAATAATCTAATGGTTCTTTTCTTGTTCTTAGCTTGACCTCACTTCCTCCTCCCTTTATTCCAAACTTTAATGGTTCTACAGAAAGTAAATCTAAACTAAAAGGCGGGTGAACAACATGATATGTAACACGACCTTCAAACCATATTAAATCAGAATAATCATCATCTCTCACAATTCTTTTTTTTATTGGTTGAATTTCTTTGTGTGCCCATATTTCATTTAATCTATTTTCAAATCCCTCTAAACCATGTTTTTTAAAATCATTTATTTTTCTAATTCTTTCATCCAAAGTTTCATAAATTTTTGAATTTACCATATTAAATCACCATTTTTTATGTTATATTCAAATAAAATACAATATATATATGTATAATAGATAAATTTATATAGAAATATCTTAAATATAGTAAATATGAGACGAAAAATTGGTAAAAATTCTGAAAAAGCCAAAATAGATAAGAAAGATATTGAAATTATCAAGATTTTGGAAAACGAGGGAAGAATTTCTATTTTAGAATTGGCTAAAAGAGTTAAATTGTCTCATGAAACTGTTAGATATAGATTAAGAAAACTTATTAAATCAGGCGTTATTGAAAAATTTACTGTTAGAATTAACAAAAAAAAGTTTGGTTATAACATTTATGCTATTATAATGATATCAACATGGAATTATACAGAAGAAGAGTGGAACGAGTTTTTCAAATATTTGATGGATCATAAAAATATTGCTTCTGTTGAAAAAATAACTGGTGATTTTGATTTAAAATTCTCTTTTTGGGCTAAAGATCCTGAGGAGCTTGACTTTATTTCACATACAATAAAAACAAAGTTTTCAAAAATAATAAAAAATTGGAGCAGTTTCATATTTACAAGACAATACAAGTGGAGCGAATTACCAATTTAAAATATAAACTTTTTTAATATAATCATCTAATTATCTTTATGCCATTCAAGACAATTACTAAGCTTGGTAAAACAAAAAAGAAAATAGAAATTCCTGAAGAGATTGAAGAAAAAAGAATAGAAGAATCTGTTATTTCTATAATTAAGACTAGGCGCTCTGTTAGAAGATATCAGAAAAAAGAAGTTAGTATGGATTTAATATTAAAAGTTCTTGAGGCCGCTAGTTATGCTCCATCTTGTGGGAATTACCAACCTTGGGAATTTGTTGTTGTGAGAAACCCTAAAATAAAAGAACACTTAGTTGAGGCATGTTATAATCAAAAATGGATGTTGGATGCTCCAGTCTTTATAATTGCTTTTACAAATGAGAGGTTGGCAGGAGCAATTTATGGACAAAGGGGTTTGAAACTTTATGGAATACAAGGAGTTGCTGCAGCAATTGAAAACATGCTCTTGGCTGCTGAATCTTTAGGATTAGCAACATGTTGGGTTGGGGCCTTTTCAGAAATGGTGGTTTCTAGGGTTTTAAAGTGTCCAGATTATGTTAGACCCTGCGCAATAATAACTTTAGGTTATTCTGATGAAAAAACCCGTGTTCCAGCTAGACATTCCATACAAGAGTTTGTTCATATTGAAAATTTTGGAAATACTCTATTAATTGAAAAAATTCAGAAAGAGCATAAACCAACTTATGTGAAATTAAAGGGTTGAAACATATTTTTAAACTTAAGTTTTCTAAATCTTTATGTATGAATGAAGTTTCTATAATTATCCCAACTTACAATGAAAAAGGAAATATAACTACTTTACTCAAACGGATATTCTTAACTTTTAGAAAAAACAAAATAAAGGGAGAAGTCATAGTAGTTGATGACAATTCTCCAGACGGAACAGGCTTGATAGCAGAAAAATTAAAAAAGAAATATAAAAATCTAAAAGTTCTTCAAAGAAAAGAAAAAACAGGCTTGTCATCTGCTATTTTAGATGGTTTAAAAATAATGCAAGGAAAAATTCTTGGTGTTATGGATGCTGATTTAAGTCATTCTCCAGAAAAAATACCTTTGATGCTTGATGTAATGAAAAATGAAAATGCAGATTTTGTGATTGGAAGCAGATATGTAAAAGGAGGAGGGATTGTTGGATGGAATTTCTATAGAAGGGGTGTGTCAAAAGGAGCCAATTTCTTATCAAGGTTAGTTACTAGTGTTAAAGATTCTATGTCTGGGTTCTTTTTAATTAAAAACAAATGCATCCAAGGAATTAAATTCAATCCTAAAGGATTTAAAATATGTTTAGAATTTATTGTTAAAGCTAAATATAACAAAATAATAGAAGTTCCATTTGTCTTTAAAGACAGAAAAAAAGGCAAGAGCAAATTGAGTTTTAAAGAATATTATAATTACTTAAAGCATTTGTTTGGTTTGTTTTGTTATAAGAAACCCAATTTAGGTCAATTGATTAAATTTTGTATGGTTGGAGGTGTAGGAACTATAATTAATTTGGTTATTCTTTTTCTTCTAGTCGAATTCTTGAATGTTTGGTATTTGTTTTCAGCAATTTTTGCTTTTATTATTGCTGTGACCAACAATTTTATTTTGAATAAATTCTGGACTTTTGAAAGCTATTCAAAGAAAAAATCAGTTTTAACAAAGCAATACACTCAATTTTTTATAATTAGCCTTTTTGCTCTAGGTGTTAATCTAATTTTCCTCTACATTTTTGTAGAGTATTTTAATTTATGGTATATTTTTTCCCAATTCTTGGCCATACTAATAGCCCTTTCAATTAATTTCATAGGAAATAAAATTTGGATATTCAGAAAAAGGTTTTAAAATGGATACAAAAAAACTTTTGATTCTCTTGTTTATTATTTCTCTTTTCATTAGGATTGTTGCAATATTTATTGCTCCTGTAAAAATATGGGATGAAACAGTTTATGCAAATTTGGGTTATGATCTGAGTTTTGATCCATTAGACTATTCTTTCAGAAAAAAATGGTCAGATTTTGTACCCGGAGACCCTCCTTTTGCTTGGCCTAACGCAGGTTATAGAGCACCTTTATTACCTTATACACTTTCTTTGTTTTATGTTATAAGCAGTTCTGAGATTTTTATTAGTTTGTTTATTCCAGTAATAGGAGCTTTGACAGTTATTGTTATTTACTTCTTATCTAAAGAACTGTTCAATGAAAAAATAGCCTTGTATTCTTCACTTCTTTTAACATTTTTGCCTTTGCATATTATTTTCAGTGGCAAAATTTTGACTGATGTTTTTGCAACATTTTTATTAACACTTTCTTTTTTGTTTTTTTGGAAAGGGTTTGAAAAAGGAGAAAATAAGTATAAATTATTATTTGGATTTTCAATTGCTTTGTCCTTACTTGCAAGATACACAACATTATGGTTGTTGATTATATTTCCACTTTATTTAATAATCAAATATAGAAACCTGTCTTTCTTAAGAGACAAACATCTGTGGTTTTGTATTGCAATATTTATTATTTCTTTGCTTCCATTGTTTTTTTACGGTATCTCAGCTTATAATAATCCTATTGGTGTGTTTACGCATGCAAGAATTGCAGCTGATTATTGGGGTGGATCACAGCCGTGGGATTTCTTTTTCCAACATTCTCGACAAATGTTTGCAATCTTAACACTTTTATTTCCAATTTCTTTGTTCTTAATTTTTATAGACAAAGAATTAAGGAAAAAACCTCAAACCATTTTAATAATTTTATGGTTTTTCATATTTTTCATATTTGTACATCTTATGTCACATAAAGAAGATAGATTTTTATTACCAATGGTACCGTCTTTAATAATAATTTCATCTGTGGCTTTAAGCAAGTTTAAAAAATACTCTAAAATAATTGTAATTTTAGTGGCCCTTATTTTGCTTTATAGGACAATTTCTTTGTTTCATGAAAACATTGAAAAATCTTATACTCAGACTCATCTTTGCTTTTTAGAAGCTAATTATTTTTTAAAAGACGTTGAAAAAAATGCTTTAGTGATCACTGATGAATCTTCTATAATTTACTTTTATACAAAACTAGAAACGCATTTTTATCCAAACCCATTTGGTTTTTATTCTCTTAGAAATTTAATAAAAAATTACTATAGCGGAAGACCTGTTTATATTTTTTTCTCAACCATTAACATGCCCCTGTCAATACAAGAATACAAAGAAATAAAGGAAATTTTGGACTCTAGTTTTGAAGTTATTTTTAGGTGTCCAGAAAACGGAAATATGTCAGTTATCTATAGATATGAGTGATTAAATCATTTTAGTCATTTCAATAATGTAATCTTCAAATCCTAGTTTTTTCCAAACATTTATTGCATTAATGTTTTTTGCATAAACACCTAATTTAACCCAAGAAACATTTCTTGATTTAAAGATTTTCAATATCTCTTCAGTAAGTTTTTCTCCAATATTCTTTCCTCTGAACTTCTCTTTTACAAAAGCATCACAAAGATATCCTCTAAGCTTGGGAGTGAAACAAACAGGAGGTTTTTCAATCCAGCCATAAACATAACCTACAGGTTTTCCATTTTTTTCAGCAATGAGAAACATGTGATCTTCTTTCTTTAAGGCTTCTTCATAATCTTTTTTTGCTTTTTCATAAAATTCTTCTGTTTTATTGATAAGCGGATCTATATTTGATTCATATTCAATAAGGCCTATATGAAATTCGTGTAAAACATCCAGATCTTCAATTGTTGCTTTTCTGATTTGTAATTCCATAACATTAATAAGAATTCAGAATTTTTAACTTTTTGTAAAAAAGAAAAAGAAAAAGGGGAAGTCAGTTGTTCTTTGAGTAAAAAATCAAAAAGAAAGGAATATCTTCCTTTGCTTTTTTTACTTCCCTCATTTTTTTCATGCTGATTACCTCATTATCACTGGTATTCCAAGTTCACTAGATACTCCTTGTGCTATTTCTTCTCTTTGGATAGGTCCTAGTATGTATGGTGATTTAACACCTGTAACAATTGCAATGACCTGAACTTTTCCTGCATATTCTGGCAAAACTCTAGCTCCCCAGATAACCTGTGAATCTGCTGATAATCTCTTTGATATTAGTTCTCCTGCTTCGTTGATCTCAGCTAATGTGCAATCTGGTCCACAGATAACATGTATTAATGCTCCTAAAGCACCTGTGTAATCAACCTCCAATAGCGGATGATTCAAAGCTTTTAGAACAGCATCTTTTATTCTTGATTGTGAATCGCTTTCTCCAACGCAAATAGCTGATACTCCACCACACTTCATTATTGTTTTAACGTCTGCAAAGTCTAAGTTGACTAATGATGGAACTGTTATGGTTTCTGTTATTCCTTTTATCATCATTGATATTAACTCATCTGCTAGTGCAAATGCTTGAGCTAATGGCATAGAACCAGCATATTCTAATAATTTTTGGTTTTCTATAACAACAACTGTGTCTGTTACTTGTCTTAGTTTTGACAATCCGTCTTCAGCTTTTTGAATTCTTGTTCCTTCCATTTTAAATGGCATTGTAACTGCTCCAACAACGATTGCTCCTAAGCTCTTTGCTATTTCTGCAATAACTGGAGCTCCACCTGTTCCTGTTCCTCCACCCATTCCAGCTGTTACAAAAACTAGATCAACTCCTTCCAGCAATTGTTTAATTTGTGTTCTTTGTTCTATGGCTGCCTTTTCTCCGATTTGAGGATAACCTCCAGCTCCTAGTCCTTTTGTTGTGTCTTTTCCTATTAACAATTTTTTATGAGCCTTGGTTATTGCTAAGTGCTTTGCATCAGTGTTTGTTGCAATTATATCTGCTCCTGATGCTCCAATTTCTGTTAGTCTGGTTACAGTGTTGCAACCAGCTCCTCCACATCCAACAACCATTATTTTTGCCTTGTGCATTTGAATGTCAAATTCTTCAGAAACTCTTGCTTCCCAATCAACATTTTCCATTTTTTCTATTCTTCCTTGGACTCCAGGAGAAACAGTTTTTTCATTGCCAAAAGCTCTATTAAAAGCAGATTGTATTATGGTTTCCATTATATAACACCTCTTAGTCTTATTTTGTGAACAGTATGTGCCGGGCACATGTTTTCTAGGAAATATATTTTGTGAGCGCGAAATGCTTTTTAAATCTTCGCAATAACTATTTTTAGAAACAGAAACCTCACAGTAGGTTATAATTACAAAATACCTTTTGCCCGAAAGGTAAATGTTAATAATTTGCCCGAATTATTAACGACGGTATTTTATTCTATTTGGAAATTTACTTATAAATTTATCTATATTTAAAAATATCTGTTAAAATATCGAGTGATGAGAAGTTAGATTTAGAAAAATTTGCTTAATTTCTGAAAAATGGTAAATTATTGATACACTATTTGTGTACGATCATTAGTTTTACTACAGTTCGGCACATTTAAACCATGACATGTTGAACAACCACCAGGTTTGTCTGCACAAAGACCACCTATAACTCTCATTACATAGGTTTTTTCTCCGCCATTATTTAAAGGAAGTTGTTTTATTCTCGTTCTAATAGCTTTTTTTTCCATAGCCAAAAAATCACCTTTTTTTACTCTTAAAAATGAGTAAAACATATATTTAAATGTTACGGTGTATGACGTACTACTTAGAAACATTTTACCCAATTAATTTTATAAATGCTTAGAACATATTTTGAGTTATGCCCGAGTAGCTCAACGGAAGAGCAGCTGCCTGTTAAGCAGAAGGTTGCAGGTTCAAATCCTGCCTCGGGCGCACAACTATTTAAGTCGGCAATAATTAAGCTATTGATATGAAAAAACCATTTGAAATAGGATTTAGTTTTGGTTTAACTTCTGGAATAATAACAACCCTAGGTTTAATGGTTGGTTTACATTCTGGAACTCACTCAAAACTTGCAGTTATTGGAGGTATATTAACAATAGCTATAGCAGATGCGTTTTCAGATTCTCTAGGGATTCATATTTCTGAAGAGTCAGAAAAAAAGAAGACAAAGGAAATATGGGAATCAACAATTTCCACTTTTTTATCAAAATTCTTTTTTGCATTGATGTTTATTGTTCCAGTCTTACTGTTTGAACTTTTGACAGCAATTTTGGTGAGTGCATTTTGGGGGCTTCTAATGATAGGTATTCTTAGTTTTAGAATTGCTAAGAAACAAAAAGAAAAAGCTTGGAAGGTTATTTCAGAACACTTGATTATTGCATTAATAGTTATAGTTATAACTCATTATGTTGGTGATTGGATATCATTAACATTTAGTTAATAACTACTTGCCGCCTTGCTCCTGTCCACCTTAAGGTCCTGTACCTGTTTGCTTGCTTGTTCCTGTTTGTGTTTGGGACTCCGTTGCAACTCTTTCTTGTTCCTGTTGTCTTATTCTCACTTGTTCCTGTTCAAGTTGTTGAATTTGTTCTCTACATTCGGGACATCTTTTTTGCAATTCAGTTTTTTCCATTTCTCTGACTCTTATCAATTCTCCGTTCCATGCTCCTTTATCTGGTTGAAACGCTCCCATTATAGCTTCACCAGCTCTCATTATTCCGTAAGGCGCATCTACTGGTGTAAGTTTCATATCACCATTATGTTGCATACTTGCCATAGCTACTGGCGTTCCAACACCAATACCTGCAGCTGCTAAAATAGCTATAATAATAATTGCGGGTGCAATTCCTTTTAAACCTTTCATAGATTAAATATTTGTTACATGTTGAATATAAATCTTTCGAAAAAATAATTCCATATTTTTTATCATCTAAAACAATAAATAAAATTATTAATAAAATTATTGTTATTAATTAATGAAAATTCGGGCACCACAAAAGTTATAAAGAAAATGCCTCGGGCGTTCATTATTTAAAAATGATAAATAGTGGATATACATATAATTTAAGTCCCTAATGATAATTTTTAAAGAGTGATAAAATGAAAAACAAGATAAAACAGGATGACAGAATTAAAGAAATTGAACTTTCTATTGAAGAGTTTCTAAAAAAAGAGAATTCATTAAAATTTCAGTCAGTTATGAAAACTTTAGCTGAACAAGTTTTTCAAGGTGAAATGGAACCTTTAGAAGCATATTATGGGTTTTTTTCAAAAGGACAAAAAATATTTCCAAAAAGTTTTAATAGACCACAACTTCGTTCTATGTTATATCATAGATTTCAATTATATTTGCTGATTTGTATTCTGGGTGGATTAGGCAAATTTATTGATATTACAAGTAGTTTTAGTGAAAACATAGAAAAAAAAGAATAAAAACCTGAATAATTCCTTCAGATATGCAAAACTGACTTTTTTATAGAATGTTTTCTAAAGATGATATCTTAAGATACCACATTTGTTTGTGAAAAAATGTCTTGGGCTGATTTTTTGTTAAAGAAAAAGAAAACTACAGTAAAACCATATGAAAAACCTACCCAATTGATAATTTCGGGTCCTTTCAGCATTAGCAGAAATCCACAATATCTGGGATTTGCTGCAATACTATTAGGCATAGCAATTAATCATGGAACCCTAATTACATTTATATTTCCAATTGCATTTGTAATTTTAATGGAGCTAATGTTTATTCCTTTTGAAGAAAAAAATCTCAAAAGAATCTTTGGTAAGAAGTATTTTAATTATAAAAAGAAAGTTAGACGTTGGATATAATTTTTGTTATAAAGATTATTTTACTTCATCTGTTAATCTATAAACAGAAGAATCTTCAGAAATCTTTTCAACAATAGGATTTTCTATTCCTTTTCTTTTCATTAGTTCAATGCCAGATTTCAAACTCAAATAAGCTAGTTGGGAAGTTATAGTTTTTGTTGGTTTGTTTAACTTTTTAGCTATTTCACTAGGTGTAAAATTTCCTATTTTTAAAATATTAACAATATCTTTTTGCAAAGGCGAAAGTCTATCAAAAAGCTCTGTTTTACTGATCTCAATTTCTGGTTTGTACTCAAAACATTTTTTAACAAAGTGTCTAGTTATAGTTTTTTCTTTGTTTTCCCTTGCTATCATTTCACAGAGTTCTAAAATTTTTCTTGGAATAAGGTCTGCTTTTTTGAATATTGGCTCTAAACTATCAGGCTTAAAGGGATTAACGTGTTTGACTCTTTTACTTATCATTTCTCTGGCTTCATCAAGTGCTAATGGTCTTAGTTTTATTTTTCTCTCACCTATTAATTCCAAAAGATTTCCTTCAAGATTTTTTAATTCATCTGTATCAGAAGCCAGAACAATAGAATGAATTAATTTGTTATCAAAATTTCTTTTCACAGACCTTCCTATCATAGGTGGCAAAGAATTAGCATCATCAATAAGCATTACAATTCTTTTCTTTTTTCCGAAAAAACCTCCTTTTGATTTTTCTCTTATCATTTCATCTATGTTTATTTTCAATACTTCATCTGGGTTCATACCTAAAGTATTTAGATATATTGGTAAAGTTTTAGGAGATGGATATTTTTCCAACCATTTTAATATAATAGTCTTTCCCATGCCATCTTCTCCAGTTAAAAGGCAACAATCGCCAGAATTGATGTATTCTATGATTTCTTGCCTTATTTCTTGAACTCCAGAAATAGTGTCTGGCATAGGAACTAGTTCAAAAGGGTTGGATGACCATCCATATCTCTTGTACCATGCCATGCAAACACACTTTATAGAATAATTCGTATACTTTACAATAAATAAGTTAATACTTTATAAAATACTTTACAATACTTTACAGGCTTTATTGAATTTTTTGAAAATTTTCAAAAATTAGATTTTTATTAAGAAATTAAATTTTTCTCGTTTTGGGGCATCTGGGGCTAAAAACAGGTTTTAAGACAAAAAAAGATGACAGATACTTTACGCGTTTAGTAATTGATTAACTTATTTATTCAGCAGTTGTGTGATACCACTTCCAAATTTCTGGCGGTAGTTGACGGCCTCTTTGTATCCATCTTTCACAAAGAGAAACAGGAAACGTACTATGTACATAAGCGGCTCTCTCATAAAATTTTCTTGGTTGACCTGGTTTAATTTCCTCTTCTATTATTACTTTATGTTTTGAAGCTTTTGCTATTGGAGAATTTTCATTTCCTACAATAGTAAATATTTTTGTTCCCAATTTTTCAAAATCTTCAAACCAATCTATAATTGGAGACATTTCCTCTTTTGTTTCATCAGGTCTAGAAATTTTTCCACCAGAACATGTTGTAAATATTACAGCATCATTAGCTACTGGATTGCCGCAACTCGGTTCTCCTATTGTATATGCATGACTTCCAAAAATTCTTTTTAAATGCATAAGTCTTATTGATGACATTTCTGAAACTTCATTACCTCCTCCCAATCCTCCACAATAAACATTTGCATTACCTTCTATAGCATCTATTAAATTTTTGCAAAATTTAGAATCAACACAGTGATCAACTGTTTTTCCTATTAAAGAAAATTCTTCTTCAACAAGTGCGGGAAATCTATCATAATTAGCTTTCTCGTATAACATTTGGGCAAGCATTTGAAGAGAAGAAAGAGCACCAAGTTCAAAAACATCATATAAAATGCCGCGCTCACGAAACTTATTTTCTTTGCTTTCAGAAGAAGGAGTTCCTACACCTTTTAAAAGTACCACTGAACCATATTTTCTAGCGGCTTTTCCGACTGTAGAATCTTCATTGGCTGTAATAGCATTAACACTAATTTTTTTACTTCCTGTTTTTTGGATGTGTTTAACTAAATGATTTACAGCAGTTTTAGGTTTTTTTGTTTCCCCACTTCTAGAAACTACTAAAAAATTAATTCTGTCGTACCGTTTTTCAAGATTTTCAGCACCATCACGTAAAGTATAACCAGGGAATCCAGTAGCATTATAGTTCATTACGGTTTTGTCTTTCATGTTCCTTGCCATTTCTCCTCCTGGAGTTTTTGCTGAACGAAAGGATCTTCCAGCCCCTGCCAAAACTAAACAATCACAATCACAAAGATTTTCATAGAAAGGCTTAACTTCCTTAAGATCTACGCTATAAACGTTCCCAAAAATTCTGTTAACAAAACCAAAATATTTACTTATTTCTTCTGTCATTAAACCACTAGTAGTAAAGATTTACAAAATGAAAAATAAAAACCTTACCCACATAGTTTTAAATACCAGTTATTAGTAACTACTATTAGGTGAAATAAATGGGTGGACGTCAAAATTTGGGACAAATATGAGCAAATAGAATCCCTTAGCTTTACTTCTATTTCTGATCATCGAGGAAGAATAACAATACCAGCTTCTATTAGAAAAAAGTTAAAGATAAGAGGAGATTCTCGAGTTTTAATAAAAATTAAAAAAATTTTAAGAGGTGAAGAATATGAAAGGTGAAGGTCAAAATTAGGGCATACCTAATTTTAGAAGCATCTAAAGCAAAGGCTGTTTTAAAAATACAGTCAGAAATAATGTATGCAATAAGAAAATTCTTAAAAGATGAAGAGTTTTTAGAAATAAGAGCTCCTTTATTTGAACCATTTACAGATCCAGGAATAAGAGGAGCAGAATTTTTTGAAATAGATTTTTACGGTAAACCATATAGTCTGATGAGTGCTTTAACAGTTCATAAGCCTTTACTAGCAACACATTTAGGTAAAATATTTTCATTTTGTCCATGTGCTAGAAAAGAACCAGAGATTTCAAAACACAGTGGAAGACATTTATCAGAATTCTATCAAATAGAAGTTGAAATACCAGAAAAAGACCATGAGGATGCAATGGGATTAGCGGAAAAACTAATTTCATTTGTTATTTCAGAAATAAAAGAAAAATGTGAAAAAGAACTAAGAATTTTAGGGAGAGATATCAAAGTACCAAGTCTACCATTTAAAAGATTAACTCACAAAGAGGCTGTTGATTTAGCAAAAAAACTAGGATTCAAAATTTCTTATGACAAAGAACTACCATGGGAGGCTGAAAAAGCAATTTCCATGCATTTTGATGAACCATTTTTTGTAAAATTTTATCCCAAAGATAGTAGAGGTTTCTATGATAGGGATGATGGAGATTTTCAGCTTGGCTTTGATTTGTTGTTTCCTGAAGGATTTGGGGAAGCAATATCAGGGAGTGAAAGAGAATTTGAATATAAAAAGATTTTGGAAAAATTGAAAAAGTCAGGAGAGCTTGAAAAATTTGAGTTATATCTAGAGATATTAAAAAAAGGAGTTAAGCCAACTGCAGGTTTTGGTTTGGGTTTAGAAAGATTAACAAGATTCATTTGTGGTTTAGAACATATTCAAGATGCAGCACCATTTACAAAACTGCCAGGAGGATAAAAATAAATATAAAAATAAGGATAGTGATAGTATGGATTTTATTCATATTAAAGATGTTTTAAAAGGAGATTTAACTGGAAAAGAAGTTTGGTTAAGAGGTTGGGTTTATAGAAAAAGAGACCAGAAAGACATAGTCTTTTTAATTTTGCGAGACTCAACAGGAATAATTCAACTAGCCTGCAAAGGAATTGAAGAAGCAAGAGATACCACTGTTGAATCTTCTATTCAAGTTTTAGGAATTGTCAAAGAAGATAAAAGGGCTCCTGGTGGTTTTGAAATTCAAGTTAAAGACTTAAAAATAATTGGACTAGCAGAAACATTTCCTATATCAAAGGATTTAAGTGAAGAGTTTACAAGAGATGTAAGGCATTTGTGGATAAGGTCTCAGAAATTAAGAAGAATTTTTAAAATAAGAAGCGAGGTTTTCAGAGCCATTGACGATTTTTGTCGTTCAAGAGGTTTTTTTGAAATTCAATCTCCTATATTTACAACAGCAGCCTGTGAAGGTGGTTCTTCTCTTTTTGAAGTTAAATACTTTGATAAAGAATTATACCTTTCCCAATCTTGGCAACTATATGCTGAAGCCATGATACAAACTTTAGAAAAAATCTATACTATCACTCCAGCCTTTAGAGCTGAAAAATCAAGAACAAAAAGACACATAGCAGAATATTGGACAGCTGAAGTAGAAGCTGCTTGGGTGGATTATGAAGAAATAATAGAATTTGAAGAAGATTTGATTTTATACGTAGTTGATCATGTTTTAAAGCATTGTGAAAAAGAATTAAAAGAATTAGGAAGAGATTTAACAGAATTAAAAGAATTGAAAAAACCATTTTTAAGAATAAAATATAAAGAAGCATTAGAAAAATTAGGAAAAAAATGGGGTCATGATATAACTGACAAAGATGAAAGAGAGTTAATAGAAAAATTAGGAAGCAAACCAGTATTTCTCACTCATTTTCCAAGAGATATGAAAGCATTTTACATGAGGCCAGACCCTAAAGACCCTAAAGTTGTTTTAGCAGCTGACTTGCTTGTTCCTGGAGTAGGAGAAATAATTGGGGGAAGTGAAAGAATTTATGATATCAAAGAACTTTTGGAATCAATAAAAATTTTCAAACTTGATAAAAAACATTACGAGTGGTATATTGATTTAAGAAAGTATGGAACAGTTCCTCATTCTGGTTTTGGTTTAGGAATAGAAAGACTAATAATGTGGATTGCTGGAGTAGAACACATAATGGACACAATTCCATTTCCCAGAACAATGACAAGGGTTTACCCATAAACATTTATTTTTTTGTATTGTATTAATTGCATGGGTGGTGTTTTTGGGACTTATTCTTTTGACGGTCAAAACGTTTTAAATACAACATATGTTGGTCTTAGAATTTTACAAACTAGAGGCCAAGAATCTGGAGGTATTACAGTTGCTGGAGAAAATTCAATTAGAACATATAGAGAAGAAGGATATGTAGCCAATATTTTTGACGAGAAAATATTAAAAATTTTTGATAACCCCTCTGATTATTCTTCTATTGGACAAGTTAGGAAATTTAAAGTTACAAATAAAGAAAATATAGAGCCTATTGAATTAAAAGACGGTAATTTCAAAATCTCAGTTGTAATGGATGGAAAGTTATTTGATCAAGATAAATTTAGCGAATATGATGTTGATCCTAGAGAAAGTACGGAACTATTTGGTAAAATATTTTTGAAACATTTAGTAGAAACAGGAAAAACAAATAAAGCTGCTGAAAAAACAATGAAAGATTTAGATAAGGGATATTTTTCCACTGCAATTTTATTGAATGATGGTAAAAGAACTAGAGAAATAGGAATTAGAGACAAAAGAGGATTGAAACCTTATTGCATAGGAAGGTTAGGAAGAACTTATCTTCTCTCCTCTGAGTCAGTCGCATTTAATACTCTCAATGCAGAACTCTTAAGAGATGTTAAACCTGGAGAGTTTATTGAATTTGACCCAGAAGATCCAGAACCTAAATTTGAACAGTTATTAAAACCGGAACCAAAACACTGCGCGTTTGAGTATGTTTATTATGCTAGTAGAGCTTCTGTTATTGAAGGAAGAAGTGTTGATAGATTTAGAAAAGAAATGGGAAGAAAAATTTACGAGTTTTATAAAAAAGATGGAATTAAGAAAGGAAAAGTTGTTCCATCTCCAAATTCTGGAAGAGGTGTTGGATTGGGTTTTGCTCAAGCATCAGGCTGGGTATATGATGAGTCTATAATGAGAAATGTTTTTTCAATAAGAACTTTCATAAGCCCTAATGAATTATTTAGAGAATCGGAGACTGATATAAAGTTTATTATGATTAAAGATTCCATTACAGATCAAATAATAATTATTACAGAAGATAGCATAATGAGATCTACTGTTTCAAGACAAAATACAAAAGCATGTAGGAGAGTAGGAGCAAAAGAGGTCCATTATGTAGTAAGTTCCCCTCCTTCAATTGCAACATGTCCAGATTATATTTATGAAGGTCATAAAACTTTTATTGCAAGCAAGTATAATAAAGAAAAAAATGTTAAGGAGATAGGAAAATGTGTTGCAAAAGAAATAGGTGCTGATTCTGTGATGTATCCGACAATAAACATGCTAGTTGAGGCAATTGGAAAACCTAGAAAAGAACTTTGCTTAGGTTGTTTTACTGGGGAATATCCATTTAAAATTTAATTCTAATTTAAAAATACAGGAACAATTAATATTTGAGCCTGTAGCTCAGTTTGGATTAGAGCGACTGGCTTCGGACCAGTAGGTCGGGAGTTCAAATCTCCCCAGGCTCATTTCTTACCATCCACCTGATGCGCCACCGCCACCACTTCCTCCTCCACCAAACCCACCTCCACCACCACTGCCTCCTCCACGTCCAGCGAACCCTCCAACAAAGAAAATCCAAGGAACTCCTTTCTTTTTTTTCTTCTTAACTTTTTTCTTACATTTAGGACATTCACAAATAATATAATCTCCTTTTGGATGGCACTTCATCTTTGTTCCACATCTAGGACATCTAGGCACAGAAAAAATAGAAACAACAATTAAAAAAATTATTATTATAAAAATTATTAAACCAATTATTATTGGAATAAAAACTTCATAATCTATTTGTTCAGAAATAAAGGAATCGTCTCCACCGCTTTGAATAACTTTACCTATAGCATCAACAGCATAAAATAAACCATCTCCATATCTTTCTTCTTGGAAATATGGAGTTAAATAGTTTTTCCCAACTCTTCCGGCTTTGGCATCATTAATAATAGGCTCTAATCCATAACCAACTTCAAATCTCCACTTTCTGTCCTGTATTGCAGCTATTATTAATAATCCATTATCAACATCTTTTTTTCCAATTCCGTTTTTTTCAAAAGTTTTAACAGCATACTCTTCAATGGACATTGGTTGAGTTGTTTCAACAGTTAAAACAGCAACCTCCACTGTCCAGTTTTTTTCAATCTCTGCACATAAGGTATTAATTCTAGCTTCATCTGATTCAGTTAAAACATTAGCAAAATCATTTACATATTTTTGTAGGGTGGGAACCTCTTGAGAAAGGCCTATATTAATAGATAAAAGAAAAACTAGAAAAGCAATGCATAAAACTTTTTTCATTCAAAACACTTAAGCAGTTGTTAAATTAACTGTTGGTGCAGTTTCTGCTCCTTCTGTTGTTGCTTGGAAGTATGATCTTTCTTCAAATCCAAACATGTTTGCAAGTATGTTTGATGGAAACATTTTTACTCCTATGTTATAATTTCTTACCATATCATTGTATCTAGATCTTTCCACTGCAATCCTATTTTCTGTTCCTGCTATTTCAAACATTAAATCTTCAACAGCTTGTATTGACTTTAATTCTGGATAATTTTCCACAACTACTAAAAGTCTTCCTAAAGCAGAATCTAAAGCATTTCCAAAATTCACTTTGTCTTCAACAGTAGTTGCAGCCATCCATTGTGATCTTAAAGATGTAATCTCTTCAAGCAAAGATCTTTCAAACTGCATGTAGCCTGTTGCTGAATTTACAAGGTTTGGTATTAAATCAACTCTTCTTTGATATTGTACTTCAACCTTGCCCCACTGGTTTTCAATGTTCTGTGTCATTATAATAAAGTTGTTGTAAGAACCCCATATCCATCCAATTATTGCCAATATTATTATTACAATGATTATCGCTGCTATCCATCCTTTTGAAAGGCTTGATTTTCTTTTAACCATAAACCTATTACAACTGTGAAATTTAAAAAAATATCTTTTTAAGCTAGTAAAATTATTTTACTTTTATGGCTATAACGAGTACATATGAATTTTTAGAAAAATTAATGCCCACTGACTGGATTTCTGCTGCACTGGTTGTAATATTTATTATAATTTTTGAATACAAAGAAATTGGAAACCCTTGGACTCGCACTTTAATGGGAATTTTGTCAGCTCTTGCAGTTAAGGGGTTTTTAATCTATAATAACTGGTGGCCCATTTGAATATTCTAAAAAAAATATATGGAAAAAGAAATGTTTGGAGTCATAAAGGTCAATTTGGAAAATTAGTTGTAATATCAGGAAGCAAAAGACATACTGGTTCTCCTTGTTTTGTTGGTTTAGCTGCTTATAGAGCTGGTTGTGATTTAGTTTATATAGTAGGTCCAAAAAGAGCTGCTGATGTTGCTGCAAATTTTTCTCCAAACCTTATAACAGAGCCATTAGAAGGTGATAAACTAGTAAAAGAACATACAGAAAAAATAATTTCTTTGATAAACGAAGTTAGGGCAACTGCTGTTGCAATAGGCCCTGGGTTATGGAGAGAAAAAGAAACTTTAGATGCAATTAATGAATTAGTTGAAAAAATTGATTTACCAATGGTGATTGATGCTGATGCAATTAGGGCTGTTGCTAAGAAAAAAGAAGTTATAAATAAAAATTGTGTTCTTACACCCCATGCTGATGAATTTAGAGCATTAACAGGAATAGAAGTAAAAAACTTGAATGAAAGAAAAAAGTTCGTAAAACAATTTGCAAAAAAATTAAATTGTCTAATACTTTTGAAAGGTCATGTTGACAGTGTTTCAAATGGAAATAAAATTTTATTAAATAAAACCGGAGCTCCTTACATGACAAAAGGCGGATGTGGAGATACATTAACAGGAATTTGCGGAGCATTGCTTGCTAGAGGTATTGATGTCTTTAATTCTGCTTGTGCGGCTGCCTATATTAATGGTAAAGCCGGAGAACTGACTTCTAAAAAATATAAAGAAGGTTTGTTGGCAACTGATTTGATAGAAAACATTCCTAAAATTATTTAAAATAATTTTTTATATACCAGTAATACATACTATATTCATGATAGAGCCTTTAAGCATACTAACATTTTTTGGCATAACAATAGTTTTAGGTTATGTTGGTTCTCTTATTTTTGAGAGAACAAAAATACCAGATGTAGTTTGGTTATTAATATTCGGATTGCTTGTGGGTCCTGTTTTCAATCTTATAGACAGAACAATTTTTATTGCAGCCTCTCCACTACTTGGTGCAATAGCACTTTTAATAATTCTTTTTAATGCAGGTTTGGACATGGATATTTATCAAATACTTAATAAAATTTCTAGAGGAGTTTTACTTGTTTTTCTTGGAATATTTTTGTCAATAGGAGGAGTTGCTCTTGTTTCTATTTTTATTTTTGGGTTTGGTTTTATGGAATCTTTGATTTTAGGTACAATGATATGTGGAACAAGTAGCGCTGTTGTTATTTCAATTGTAGATCCTTTAAAAATTAAAGAAGGAGTTAAAACTATTTTAAAAATAGAATCAATTTTGTCAGATCCCATAGCAATTGTTATTACCATGGCTTTGATTCAAATAGTTACTGCGACTTCTATAACAACAATTCCTTTGGCCAATAGTTTAGCCAGTATGTACTCTGTTGCAATTGTTGTTGGTTTAATAGTTGGAATTATTTGGCTTTTTGTTTTAGATAAAATCAGAAGAAGAGGATTTGACTACATGTTAACTTTGGCTGTGGTATTTTTGTTATATGTTTTTGCAGAATCAATTGGTGGTAGCGGAGCAATATCAGCTTTAATGTTTGGTTTAGTTTTGGGCAATAGTTATGCTTTTTCAAACATGTTAAAATTCAAAAAAAGATATAGAGTTGATAAAACATTAAAAAGATTTCATAGCGAGATTACATTCTTTATAAAATCTTTCTTCTTTGTTTACTTGGGTTTAATAGCAACCTTTAATGTGAGATTTCTGCTTTATGGTTTATTATTTTTAGTTATTTTAGTAATTATGAGAATTGCCACTATTCAAATAAGCACATACAAGATGACTATTACAAGGGTTGAAAGAGATATAATGCGTTCAATGATGGGAAGAGGGTTGGCAGCAGCTGTTTTAGCTCAAATGCCTTTTATATATGGAATGGAAAATGCTGAAGTTTTTTCAAATGTGGCATTCATAATAATACTTCTAACAGTTTTGTTTACCACAGTTTTTGTAAAAATTTTCTATAAACCAGAATTTGAAGAAGGACCCATGAAAAAATCAAGAAAAAAACCAGAATTTGAAGAAGAACCTATTAAAAAATCAAGAAGAAAATCAAGAAGAAAATCAAGAAGAAAACGAAAAGCTTAAAAAGTATGACAAATTTATTTATATATACTTTTTATTGCCACATTTTTGGCGTTGGTTTGGATTTGGCATTTGCATTTAATGAAAAACCATTTCAAATGTGGCTAAAAATGAAGTCGAAATAATTTTTTTTGGCTGATGTAGTAAAGATGTAATCTTGTAAAAATATGGGAGATGGGTGTGTATCCTGTACAATTCCGGTTGATCCTGCCGGAGGTCACCGTTATCAGGTTTCGGCTTATCTATGCAAGGCGTGAGTCATCTGGACTCGCCGAACTGCTCAGTAACACGTAGCTAACCTGCCCTCAAGTGGGGGATAATCCTGAGAAATTGGGGCTAAT
>CAYGBE010000091.1:0-2833 GCA_964348065.1 uncultured archaeon | reverse complement strand
CGGTGTGGAGGCCTTTCCTCCCTCGACCCGAATCCTGTGGCGATGACCGTGACCCGAAGCTCGTCCGCCATGGCATCGTCCACCACCACGCCAAAGATGATGTTGGCCTCCTCGTCGGTTTCCTTCTGGATGAGGGTGAGGGCCTCGTTGACCTCATTCAGCGTTACGTCAGAGCTCCCCGAAATATTGACCAGAATCCCTCTGGCTCCTTTGATGGAAATGTCTTCCAGAAGGGGGCTGCAGATGGCCTTCTGGGCCGCTTCCAGTGACCGTTTTTCTCCAGAGGCCATGCCCGTCCCCATAAGAGCCATGCCCATCGCTGACATGATGGTACGAACATCGGCGAAATCGAGATTGATCAGACCGGGGACGGTGATGAGGTCCGAGATGCCCTTGGCAGCATGGAGGAGAACCTCGTCCGCCTTCTTAAAGGTCTCCAAAAGGGACATGCTTTTGCCGCCGATACCGAGAAGCCTTTGGTTCGGAATGGTTATCAGCGTGTCAGCCGCCCGTTTCAGATCGACAATCCCCGCTTCGGCCTGCTTTTCTCTCTGCTTTCCTTCGAAGAGAAAGGGCTTGGTCACAATGGCCACGGTCAGAGCGTCCAGTATCTTGGCTGCCTCTGCCACAATGGGCGCCCCCCCTGTTCCTGTCCCGCCTCCCAGGCCGGCAGTGATGAAGATCATGTCGGCCCCCTCCAATACATCCCGAATCTGATCAAGGGTCTCCTCGGCCGCCATTCTTCCAATCTCCGGATTTGCCCCGGCACCAAGCCCCTTGGTCAGCTTCGCCCCGAGCTGAATGCGGATCGATGCCTTGTTTCCTGCGAGTGCCTGAGCATCCGTGTTGGCCGCGATAAAGTCCACCCCGGTGAGGCCTGACTCGATCATGGTGTTCAAGGCGTTGCAGCCGCCACCTCCAATGCCAATGATTTTTACCTTTGCCGAAAGGTTTTTGTTTTCATCAAATTCTATCATCCATCCCCTCCGTGACCACAGAAACCGCCAAGGATCCTTGTCTCATAAAGGCCCGTCTATGAGCATTAGCACTCCTGTGGTTCATGTGTTATCCCCCATGGAACATGACAGGTTTTCCCCTAGAAGAACTCTCCAAACCACTCTTTCATCCGGCGTGATACCCTATCGAAGACGTTTTCGGAATCGACGGGAAATCTTCCCGGCCGATTGTTCTTGGCCCCATACAAGACGAGACCCACACCTGTGGCGTAGATGGGACTGCTGACCAGGTCCACCAGCCCGCCAATACCGACGGGACAACCCCTTCGCACTGGAAGATCGAAAATCTGCTCGCCCAGTTCGGGCATTCCCTCGAGGATCGCTGATCCACCCGTCAAGACGATCCCTCCGGCCAGGAAATTCTCGTATCCCGATCGGATGATCTCGCCACGGACCAGGGAGAGAATCTCCTCGACCCTTGCCTCGATAATCTCCGCCAGGGTCTGTCGTGAGAGGATTCGGTTCTGTCTTCCCCCCACACTCGGGACCTCGATGGTCTCGTCCTTGCTGATCATGGAAGCCATGGCACATCCATACTTCTTTTTCAGTTTCTCAGCCTCCTCGTTAGGCGTCCTCAACCCCATGGAGATGTCACTCGTGATGTGGTTTCCCGCAAGGGCGAGAACCGACGTATACTTAACGCTTCCTTCGGAGAAAATAACCAGGTCCGTCGTTCCTCCTCCAATATCGACAAGAGCAACCCCAATTTCCTTTTCCTCGTTTGTCAGAACCGCCTCGCCGGAGCCCAGCTGTTCCAGAACGATGTCGTTCACATTAAGCCCGGCCCGGTTGGCACATCGGATGATGTTCTGGGCTGAGGTGACGGCTCCGGTGACGATATGGACCTTGCCCTCGAGCCTCACGCCAAACATTCCCACTGGGTTCGATATCCCATCCTGGTCGTCGACAATAAACTCTTGGGGTAGCACATGAACGACTTTGCGGTCCACCGGAATGACCACTGCACTGGCAGCATTGATAACCCGCTTGATGTCGCTGTCCGTGATTTCCCGGTTCTTGATGGCAATGACGCCGTGACTGTTGACGCCTTTGATGTGGCCGCCTGCAATTCCCGCATAGACAGAGCGAATATCGCAACCGGCCATCAATGAGGCCTCTTCGATGGCTTTCTTGATGGACTGAACCGTCACCTCAATATTGACGACAACGCCCCTTCTCAAACCCCTGGAAGGGTGAGAACCAAGACCGATGATGTGGATACCTCCGTTGAACCGCTCTCCCACAACGGCGCAGATCTTGGTTGTCCCAATGTCGAGGCCAACGAGCATTTCTCTGTCCTTCTTTGACATAGCGTTCACCTCCCTTCTATCAGGTGTGTTTCGGTCTAGCCTTGTGACTGAGTTTTTTCATCCTCTGCGACCTCTTTTCTGCTTAACGATAACCCTATCAGGGATCGTACAGTCGATGTAGTCCAGGTCCATGGGTCGGATGACCGACCAGATCCTTGAAAGGCGTCGGAATTTTCGTTCAAAGCCGTCAAATCCCATCCGAAACTCGGTCTTCCTGTCGGTGGTATACATGAGAAGCCCGACGGCCCTGTCCAGATGAATCTGAGAAATGGATGGATAGGGAACAACCGTCTTGCGGTCTCGCGACATCTTGAGGAGGCGGATGACGCTTTGAAGAAGCATCCGGGTCTTCCTCTCCCCCGTTTCGAGATCCCCTCTCCTGATTCCTGTCAGAATGGGATAACCAGCCCTCTCCTTGCCGTGGGCCCGATCAAAGATCACGCCGGTTTCATCGATGTAATAGAACCTTCCTAGATGGATAAGGGCCAGGGGTTTTCTCTCTTGGAT
>CAYGBE010000090.1:0-2804 GCA_964348065.1 uncultured archaeon | reverse complement strand
AGACGGTAATCAAGAAAAGGATTTGGCTCGGCATTTTCGCTTGTCTGAGGCCCCATGAAGGTCAGCGTAACCTTGTGCCACTTCTTAAGCTCGCCGGTAATGACTCCTTCTCCCTGGCTTGCACCGGATAAAACGGCGGGGGCGGCTAAAGTAAAACAAACCATAAGTAATAAAGTGAATTTGTACTGCTGCATTTTTCTGCTCCTCAAAAAATAGCTGATAGAATTATGTTTCGATATTCTATAAGGAGAATGGGGACATTTTCAACAGATTTTTTGAGCCACAGATTTGGCCTGCAAATTATTTTATTGCGGGATTATTTTTTTCATTTCTGCCACTGCAACGACATACGCAATACGCACGAGGCAATACGAGATACGCGCACAAAAAAGGCCGAGCTAAAAAAGCCCGGCCTGTAGCAGGCGTGTGCCTCCGTGTGGGTGCTATGGCGATATGTCGATGTAGTCCGACGGGATGTTGGGCTCGAATATGCTTGCATCCAACTCTACATCCCACTGGAACTGGTCCAATACCTCCTCTCGTGTAAGCACGTTTCCGTCATGTTCGGCACTCACTTTGACCTCCAGCAGGACAGGGTAGCCCGTTTCCACACTGACCCATAGTTGCACATACATGTCGATACTGCTGATCGGGACAGGGAAACTGCTGCCGAAGACAGTCGGGTCGGTTGTCTCGAGGCCTTCGCACAATACCCCCTCGACCGTTTTCTGGCCCAGCTTTCTGTGCTCGCAGGACAATATCGTCTGGACCAGCCACTTGGGATTCGTCCAGTTCTCGTGTTCCTGCATACTTTGTTCGCTCAGCGGAGCATCGCACCAGAAGAGTTTGCGTGTGTGAAAAACGCTTGAACCGGTCTTTCCGTCGAAATCGAGGTAGTGGGAAACGGTGATTTGCACACCTTTGTACGAATCTGTTCGCCGGTGCATGGCAGACAAGTAGTTCATCGAATAATCGGGTGCGTCGTCTCGCGAATCCGGTGCGACTTCTCTGCTACGATAGATGAGGCCTCGGCTGGCTTCGACCTTTCTGGCGACCTCGGCCCAGACCACGCCGGAGGTGCTACCGGTTCCGATGAATTCAACCAGTCCCAGGACGACCACGGCGATGACTGCCGCGGCCACGGCTAATTTTGTAATTGGACTTTTCATAATTGTTCTCCTTATATTCAGCTTGGTTACAGCCGTGTTTGCTTTTTCATGAGCCGTTAATATCTTATTCAGCACTGCTTTATCCATACTTGGATTAGTATCAATGGCTGCCTTGTTGAAAAACTTTTTTATGTAATCTGCAGATTTCATGTTTTTATCTCACTATTCAATATTGACCGCAGTTTGTTCAAGCCATACCGGTATCGGCCCTGAATTGTATTGACCGATACGTTCTGGATTTTGGCTATTTGCCTGAAAGTCATCTGGCCCTGCATATAAAGAGTGACCACCTCGCGCTGCTCATACGGTATTTGAGCCATCGCATTGCTCAACAGTTTCAACTCTTCGCTCAATATGGCCCATTGTTCGGGTCTCTGTAAATCGGAGATTATGTAATCTGAGTCGTTAATACCGGATGTTTCGTGCCTTTGCTGGTCCCGCTTTCGGTTCCGAATCCGGTTGGCAACACAAGTCACCAGATACTTTTTGAGATTTCCGCGCGTCTGGATTTTCGCTGCCGATCGCGCAAAGGAAACAAAAACATCGTGCACAACATCCTCGGCCGCTGCCTGCTCACCTAAAAGCCCTTTTGCCAGCGTGAGCAAATAATCTTTGTACTTGGCATAGATACGGCACATAGCATCCCTGCTACCGCGCCTACATTTCATAACAAGCAGCTTGTCTTCCAGCATTTCAGGCCTGCCTAATTGCTTTCAAACTGACGAATCGTCTATATATAATAACGAATGAGCCGCATACTTTTACATAAACAAAGTCATTTTTTCTTTTGTTCTCCGATAGTACTAATCCCAAAACCCGTATTTCCCTGCCAAAAGCGCGTAAAAAAGGCCGAGCCAACCCGGCCCGGCCTTTGTATTTGGAGAGGATTCGATTGTGAGACTACTGGTCCTATTTGGGCCTGCCGACGGACCAGACAACTTCGGTTCCATCGCTGAGGACAAACCGATTGCGCTCGAAGGAGAACATGCGTCCCCTCACTTCCTTTTTCTCAATGTCAAGCCTCTCATATTCATCTGCTCGCAGAAGGCTAATAAGCTCTTCCTCTTGCGCTTCAGTCAATCGTTCCTTAAAGTTAGGATCACGATCACTACTCTTGATTTCGCGATCATCTGAAAGTATATACTTGAATCTGAAGGATCTGCTGATCAGCCTGCCGTTCACTTCCTTTTCGATAACGCTCACCAGTTCTCTGTCGTTCTGTTGGCGCAGCAGATCAATTTCCTCTGCAATCTCCACCGCCTGATCCGGACTGTCGGCCCAGCTATCAGGTATGGTTCTCACTGTTAGGCCGTCTTCAGAACTTAGTAGATAACCAGCTTCGGGATGTTTGTCTACGAAGCGCCACTTGTGTATCTTAATTCCTACTACTGTTGCGGTTACGGCTCCCGTGCATATCAGGGCAATCACCGCAGCTATATGCCAAGCTCTTTTTCTAACAAACATTTTCTGTCTCCTTTCTATTTCTTCGAGAACCTCTCGGCTTGCCCGCGAGGTTCGCGCGGTTAACATTTCAACGGCTTGTGGGTGCTTCTGCTTCCACTCTTCGAAGTCCGCCCCTGATTTTTCCGAGCCGATTGTCTCGCTCAATGCTTTATCGAGCCATTTCCCATTTTC
>CAYGBE010000089.1:0-6303 GCA_964348065.1 uncultured archaeon | reverse complement strand
ATAATCGATGAGTTCCACCTCGTCATCGTATTCTGGCCGCACAGGAGGTGAAGCTCGCCGGCCCTCCGTCTTTTCATTTTCAACCATCGATTGACCTCCTTTCACATCGCACCTCTTGTGAAAAGCACTGCCGGTAGGGTTTTTAACAGTAACTTAGCATCCAGTTTCAAGGACCAGTTATCGATATAGCTCAGATCCATCTTCATCCACTGGTCGAAATCGACCTTATTGCGCCCGCTCACCTGCCAGATGCAGGTGATGCCCGGCCTCATGCTGAGCCTGCGCCGCTGCCATGTCTCATATTTTTCCACCTCCTCCGGAACGGGAGGCCGGATGCCGACGAGGCTCATATCCCCCTTTAATACGTTAAATAACTGCGGCAGTTCATCGATGCTGAACTTGCGAATGAATCTCCCCACGCGGGTCAGGCGCGGATCATCTCTGACCTTGAAGACGGGGCCACTCATCTCATTGAGACCTTCTATCGATTCCTGCATCTTCTCGGCATCTTTAACCATGGAGCGAAATTTATACAAGGTGAAGAGCCTGCCATTGAGGCCTACCCTCTTCTGTTTGAACAGGATGGGCCCGGTTGAATCGATCTTTATGGCGATGGCGGTCACAAGCAAGACGGGAGAAAGAATGATCATTGTCACTGAGGAAATCGCCATATCGAGAAATCTCTTTACGAAGAGCTTGCCCATATGTTGCGGTGTTGTGGACAAGGTTAAAAGGGGTATTCCCTCCAACTCGCCTAGACTTATCCTCCCGATAACAGGGTTATACAAATCCGCAGCAAGCCTGGCCTGAATCCCGAGCTCCTCACAGGCAAGGATTGGTTCTTCTATCTCATCGAGCCACTTTCGCGGCACCGAAAAGATGACCTCGTCGATGACCCGCTCTCTCAGAATTTGATCGATGTTTTTCAGGGTTCCAAGGACTTCAATGCCCACTTTATCTTCACCAACAAGGGAAGGATCTTTATCGATAAATCCCTCAACCCTCAGGCCCCAATGTGCATTTTCTTTAATCTTTTTGACTATTTTTAGAGCACGCGGGCCCGTTCCCACAACGAGCAGCCTGCGATAGTTAAGGCCCCTTTTCCTCACATGATGGGTCAAAAGACGGATCAACCCCCTTTCGAGGCATAGAACGGTGAAATTGATGATTAGGAACGAGCCGATGAACAACCGGCTGACAAATTGGTATTTAAAGGCAAAGATAAAGAGGGTCAAAAACAACCCGCTGCAATAGATGGCCTTAAACAGATCCCAGAACTCTCTAAACAGCGATAAGGTCCGATAGGACTTATAGGTTTTGTGAAAGTGGAGGAAGAAAGCCCACACTAAAATGATAATCGGAAGTAACTGAAGGTATTGGGACAGGGGAAATAATCCTCCAAATTCCTCAGACAAAAAGACCTGTCGGGCAAAATAGGCAAGAATGAAGGAGAAGATAGTTAGCAGAATATCGTTGGAAAATAGCAGCCTCGAAACAAGTTTAGCTCTTTCCTTAAGCATATGAAACTCTCCACCAAAGGAGCTCCTTTGGCTAGAAAGATCAATTTGTCTCGGTCTCTAGGAATGCGGGGTTTACGTCCTCACGTTTGTATATGTGGGAATAAATTACAATCGGGCTTACCCTTATCATTTTTCTCGAAATACCTTAATTCGAGCGAACCAAAGGATGAGGGAGAAAAGCGGCTCAGACTGTGGGGCTCCGCTGATCCGGGACTAGCGTCAGACGTCGGTCAATCCTTCACGGATAGCACATTTGGTGAGCGCAGCTATGCTGTCAACATTCAACTTATCCATAATTTGTCGGCGGTGTGTCTCGATAGTCTTTACGCTTACCTTAAGGTAGCAGGCGATTTGTTTGGTGGTTTTGCCTTCAGCGAGAAGCTGTAGCACCTCGCGTTCCCTGGCCGTCAGGACGGAAAATGCCGAGGAATCCGTTTTCCGCAAATGGCTCACGTAGTCTTCAATTATTATTTCGGCTATCGGAGTTCCCAAATAGGTCTGGCCCATGGCCACGGCGCGGATAGCGCGTTCTAGCTCCTCGAAAGCACAATCCTTTAAAAGGTAACCTGAGGCGCCCGCAGTGAGCATTCCCGCCACAAATCGTCTGTCCGAATGTATAGATAACGCAATCACCTTGACCCCTGATAATTCGGCAACAATTCGACGAGTAGCCTCCATACCGTTCATATCGGGCATGCCGACATCCATGACGACCACATCAGGTCTCAGCCTTCGGGCGAGATGCAACGCCGTTTCTCCCCCCCCCGCCTCGGCAACCACTTCCATATCAGAATTCTTCTCAATCAAGCTGCGGAGCCCTTCGCGCATGATCTTGTGGTCATCGGCCAGGAGAATCCTTATGCTCATGTAAGTCTCCTATTTGTAATTCGCCTCTTAGATGTTAGCGGTCCGGTTGGGCAAAATAACATATAGCTCCGCCGCTTAGGTTTTTAGAACCTATTGAAAATAAGAGATTTTTTGATAACAATGCGAGATTATCCGACCCTTCCGAGCAGCGCCTCGTGCAATTGGATACTCGCCTGATAGCCGACCAGGTGTAGCAACACTCGAACCCTGCCCCTTGCAGAGACCTTCCTTTCAAATATCCCGATGAGGTCTTTCAGCGGACCAGACCTGATCCGCACTTTCTCTCCATACTTAAAGTCCTGCCCTTCCCTCACCTTCCCTTGCCCATCCATCCGTCTGTGGATGACCTCCACCACCTCCTCGGCGATTGGAGCAGGCCCGTCCCCCCAACCCACAAAGCGGACTACCCCCTTCATCCACCTTATCTTGTAGTAGTGTTCGGAGAGGGCTAACTTAACGAAGAGGTAACCTGGGAAGACGGGTTTCTCCATCCTGCAATAACGACCATGAAAGGTCCTATAATCGAGAATCTTGGGAAAGAGGCACTCAACTCCCAACCTATAGATATTGCGGAAGGCCTGGGCCTCCCTCCTCGGTTTGGTTTGAACTACATACCAAGCAGGTTTAGAGAGCAATTCAAAAGATGTCGACAAAGTATCCCCCGTTCTTAAGGACTCTTACATCCAAATGGTGAGTCTCTAGCTAAATGTGAGAAAGATATTTATTAAACCATGCCGGGATTTGCAGAACCACGTTTGCACATAAGGCATTCAATTACAATCGGGGAATGCCTTATCTTTTGGTTCTAAATACCTTAATTTGAACGGGATAATGGATGAGATTGCATAAAAGTCGAGGCTGGGCGTCCCCACTGATGTGGGATCGGCCTTAGATGTGTGTTAGTCCTTCGCGGATAGCATATTTGGTAAGCTCGGCTATGCTGTCAAGATTTAACTTATCCATAATTTGACGTCGGTGTGTCTCGACGGTCTTTATGCTTACGCTAAGGCAGGAGGCGATTTGTTTTGTTGTCTTGCCCTCGGCCAGAAGCTGAAGCACCTCGCGTTCCCTGGCCGTCAGGACGGAAAATGCCGGGGAATCGCTTTTCCGCAAATGGGTCACGTAGTCTCCGACTACTATGTTAGCTATCCCATTGCCCAAGTAAATCCGATTCAGGATTACGGCCTGGATGGCGTGCTCCAATTCCTCGAAGGCACAATCCTTTAGAAGATAACCTAACGCACCCGCACTGAGCATTCCCGCCACAAATCGCCTGTCGGAATGTACGGATAATGCAATCACCTTGACCCCGGATGATCCATCAATAATCCGATGAGTAGCCTCCATACCGTTCATATCAGGCATGGCTACATCCATAATGACCACGTCGGGCCTCAGCCTTCGGGCGAGCTGCACCGTCATTCTTCCATTCTCCGCCTCGGCAACCACTTCCATGTCGGGCTTCTTCTCAATCAAGCTGCGGAGTCCTTCCCGCATGATCCTGTGGTCATCGGCCAGGAGAATCCTTACGCTCATGTCAGTCTACTATTGGTTATTTCACTCTTGAGCTTAAGCGGCACCACAATGGTAATGCGGCTTCCGTGGCCAAGCTCGGATTGGATTTCAAGGGCCCCTTGGATATGATTTATTCGCTCACGGATGTTAAAAACGCCCAGCCTTCCAGTGCTAATCGGATCGCAAACAATTTTCGAGGTGTCGAATCCAGCCCCGTCGTCTTCAACGCTGAGTCGTATATTGTCGCAATCTCTATGGATAGATACCCTGGCATTTTGTGCCTGTGCATGCTTGATAACGTTGACCAACAACTCGCGCGTTACCTGGAAGAGAAGAACCTGAACGTCCTCATCCAGCGGCTTTGGCTGCCTGTCATTCTCAACGTCGATCGCGATGCCATATTGTTGTTGGATTCGTTCGCCGAGCCACTCCACTGCCGCCTCCAAACCCAGCTCATGGAGGATGGGATTACTGAGCTCGAATGTCAAGGACTTCGTGGACTGAATCCCCTGCTCGATTAGCTCGTAGACTTCATCCAGCTTGCCGCCATAACCGGTAGAAGATAACGACTTTCGTAAATATCCCAACTTTATCTTACATAGAGCCAGGGTATTGCCGATGGAGCCATGCAACTCCGCTGCGATGCGCCGTCGTTCCCGCTCCTCGGTCAAGGATAATTGGGACGCCAGAGATCGGAGCTGCCCTTGATAGTTAAGAAGTTTTACCTCCGCCCGCTTACGCTCAGCCAGGTTATCGATCCAATGGTGCACCTTTGCCGCTGGGAGGTCACTGCCCAAGAACTCTGCAGTTGGTATGTAATAAATGTTATCGTAGACTTGGGTTCCGATAATAACCACCGGATGAGTTGTTAGCACATCCAATAGCAGTGCTGGCGCAAAGCGTCGCCCGTCGTACTGGCAAATGGCCAGACATTTACTACTGGGGAGAAACTGGTTCAGCTTCGCCTCATACTCTATTAGCCGCTCGGAACCTGGTAGTCCCTGAAGCGCCCAGCTCATTTCACCAGTGACCCGCAGGGCGGGGAAGCCGTCCGCCAGAGCCCGTTCTGTTTCGGTCGGCAGCAAGGTAATCATTTCATCCGGATCAAAAACCCTATTTCTCATATAGGCGTCTTTTGCGGAAAGGATGCTCAATTGACCGCTAGTAATGTAAGATTCCACATTTAGCCCATCGTCCTGCAAATAGCCCAGAATCACCTGGGCGGTGTTGGCATCCACAATATAGAGCCCCTTCTCGCCTAGTTCCAACCCATGGCGTAAGAATGACGTAAGGATTGCCTGATGTTCTTCCTCTGTTTCATAGATACAGCACAGGTGACTCTCAGGCCTTAGGTCCTCTATTATACCTAAGGAATTTGGTAACATGGCTCTTATTCTCTTAAATGTTGTCTCTTTGTTTGCACTCGATTTTCTGTTGTTCCAATTCAGCCAGTTGGTCATGAAGCGTTTTCAGGTTCCTCAAGGAGCTGCTCTTTTGTTTTCGCTTTATCCCTATGTATTGTTCCTGTGGATCTCCGACCCGCCTTCACGGATGGTTTCGCCTTTCCATGACCTTTTAATACCATAAATAATTACCAAATGGAAATGTTGTTTTATTCGATTTTAACAAATTACATCTTCCAATGAATTTTCTTATTTTTTTTCCTTAATATAATCAAATAGTTAGGTTCTATAAAAGTATTTGAACAAAAATTATTTTCTAAAATCTCAAGAAATCTTCGATTTACTTATAATGTCTCTTATTTTCGCCAGGTTCAAGAAATTGTTTGTTAGAGCTGAAATGAATTAAGTGAAGATTCTTACCCCCAAGCGGGCGGGATAGGGACTATCTTAACACGCAAATCTCTCCTAAGAAACTTCCCCGTGTCGGGCACTCAGAGGCACGATTGAAACTAAGGCTTTGGCTGTCGGAGCCTAAGGATTCTGAGGTGTTCGACTTGACTTTCGAAGCTGTGCAATTTCCTTAGAAACTGGCCGGAATTCAGGCTTTCCTCGAAATTCACATCCGGCAAAATCGCAGGTGTCTTCCGGGCCAAGATAGTCTCACCGGCTACAAGATGATTTTTCACCATACACCAAAAGCTCACAGAATGTGTCAAGGGCAAAAAAAACTTGGATAGGCTTTTTGACCGAATTATCAGATAGGTTTTTAGAGCCTGCCCCCTACGCTCTTCAGCTAAAAGGTAAATTCGTCTCCCTGCTTGAGAACGGAGATGTTGGGATGGTTGAGCCCTTCAATCTCGGCTGTGAGGGTTTCGAGGAATTGGGGTTTCATGTGGAAGATGAAGATGGGAACATCGAGGTCTCCGATCTTTTGGAGTTCTTCTTCAAGCATGGAGGGGGTTAGGTGCCCTGTAAGCCTTGCCAACTCGCCTAATCGA
>CAYGBE010000088.1:0-2938 GCA_964348065.1 uncultured archaeon | reverse complement strand
CCTCGGGACATACCGAACATAACCCGAAGGTAAGAGAGGAGGCGAAAAAAATTGATGATATGGAAATGAAGGAACTGACCATGGAATCGATCCAGAAGGAAGGGAAGATGACCGAAGTCACTCCCGGAACGGTCCAGATCTCTCCGGAGCGGCAACAGCTCATTGGGGTCAGAATCGGCACGGTGGAGATGAGGCCCCTTGAGAAAGTGATTCGGACCGTTGGGCGAGTGGATTATGATGAAAGGAAAATCGTTACAGTATCCCCTAAATTCGGGGGATGGATCGAAGACCTCTATGTCGATTTCACAGGCAAATTCGTCAGGCAGGGGGAGCCGCTTCTGACCATCTACAGTCCTGAGCTCGTTTCCACTCAGGAGGAATACCTCATTGCGCTTCAGGCGAGAAAGGATTTAGTCAAGAGTCCATTTCCGGAAGTAGCGGCAAGCGGAAATTCACTGGCCGAATCTGCCAAGCGGCGTCTCAAACTCTGGGACATCAGCGATGAACAAATCAGGACTCTGGAGGAGAGTGGCCAACCACGAAAGACCCTTACCCTCCACTCGCCTTTTAGCGGTTTTGTTCTTGAAAAAATGGCCTACAAGGGGATGAGCGTCATGCCGGGAATGGCATTGTTTAAACTGGTAGACCTCTCCGTCGTCTGGGTCTATGCAGATATCTACGAATATGAGCTTCCCTATATCCAACTTGGCCAGCAGGCCTCTATTCAACTCCCCTATTTTCCGGGGGAGGCCTTTAAAGGGAAAGCCATCTATATCTATCCTTCCTTGGATCCTAAGACTCGAACCGCAAGGGTGAGGTTCGAATTTCCGAATCCCCACGGAAGGCTCAAACCCGAGATGTATGCAAATGTGGAGATAAAAATGCAGTTGGGGCAGAAGCTGGTCATCCCAGAGGAAGCTGTTATTGATACCGGGCTCCGGCAGATGGTGATCGTGGATAAAGGTTCCGGCTATTTCGAACCGAGAGAGGTGAAGGTGGGAGCCAGAGTGGATGATCATTATGAGGTGATAAAAGGCCTCAAGAAAGGGGAACGGGTGGTAACGAGTGCTAATTTCCTGATTGATTCTGAATCGAAGTTCAAGGAGGCCATCGGTGGAATGGGCCATTCCCACTAGGAATGACAGGAGACATGGATGATTGAAAAAATTATCGGGATCTGCGCAAAGAACCGGTTTTTAGTTTTTACTGTTGTCCTGCTATTGATGCTGGGAGGAGTCTATGCGATGAGACACATTCCTCTCGATGCAGTGCCGGACATCTCCGATGTCCAGGTGATCGTTTATACCACCTGGGAGGGGAGAAGTCCGGATCTGGTTGAGGATCAGATTACCTATCCCATCGTCTCTTCGCTTATTTCCGCCCCAAAAGTAAAGACGGTCAGAGGATTTTCCGATTTCGGATTCTCCTACGTCTATGTGATCTTTGAGGATGGCACGGACATCTACTGGGCAAGGTCTAGGGTTTTAGAGTACCGGCAACAGATCATGGAAAGACTTCCCCAGGGTGCGGTCACGCTCCTCGGCCCGGATGCAACCGGTGTGGGGTGGGTCTATACCTACGCCCTCGTAGACAAGAGCGGCAAATATGATCTTGCAAATCTCCGGACACTTCAGGACTGGTATATCCGCTATGCCCTGTCGAGCGTGGAGGGAGTGGCCGAGGTGGCCAGCATCGGAGGGTTCGTGAAGCAATATCAGGTCAACATCGATCCGAACCGGATGGTAGCCTACGGAGTCACTTTCAGTGAGCTCATGAACCGCATCCGGATGTCGAACGCCGATGTGGAAGGGAGGCTCCTCGAGCAGGGCGGAAGGGAATACATGGTGAGGGGCCGGGGTTATATCAAATCCGTCGCTGACATTGAAAAGATCGTCGTCGGGAACAATGATCGTGGGACACCCATTCTCCTCCGAGATATCGCCAGCGTTACCCTTGGCCCTGAGATCCGGAGGGGGATAGTGGAGCTGAATGGAGAAGGAGAGGTGGTTGGTGGGATTGTAGTGATGCGATTCGGTGAAAACGCCCTCAATGTCATCAAGCGCGTGAAAGCTAAGATTGCAGAGATCACACCTGGACTGCCTCAGGGAGTTCAGATGATCCCCACCTACGATCGCTCTGAGTTGATCCAGCTTTCCATCAGGAACCTCCAGAAGACGCTCCTCACCGAAGTCATCGTCGTCAGCATGGTCGTCATCATCTTTCTCCTCCATTTCCGATCTGCTTTTGTTCCCATCTTTGCCCTTCCGATTGCTGTGGTTGCCTCGTTTATTCCCATGTATTTCTTGAAGTTGACTTCCAACATCATGTCCCTCGGGGGCATCGCGCTTTCCATAGGAGTCATCGTGGATGCATCGATCGTGATGGTGGAGAATGGGTATCGCCGTCTCTCCGAAGGAACGGATGAAGATCGAAAAAACAGCAGTGAGACCATTATCCGAGCATGCCAACAGGTAGGCCGTGGTATCTTCTTCGCCTTGGCGATCATCATCATCTCTTTTATGCCCGTCTTTATGCTTGAGGCGCAAGAGGGAAGGATGTTCCGGCCTCTCGCTTTCACCAAAACCTTTGCCATGGCAGCCTCCTCCTTGATTGCCATCACCCTTGTTCCCGTTTTGATGACGATCTTCTTAAAAGGGAAACGGCTTAAGCCTGAATCCGAAAATCCGATTTCAAGGTTTTTCCGATGGTTCTACGAGCCCATCATCCAGTGGGTTTTGAAATACAAGAAGACAGCTCTTCTCATCACGTTCATTGTAATCCCCCTGAGTATTCCCCTTTTATTTAGGATCGGGAGTGAATTTATGCCTGCCCTTTATGAAGGGACGATCTTCTACATGCCCATCACCAGCCCTGGAATCTCCGTGACTGAAGCGGGAAGACTTCTTGCCATACAGGATAAGATCCTGAAAAGCTTTCC
>CAYGBE010000087.1:0-3190 GCA_964348065.1 uncultured archaeon | reverse complement strand
GCAATGCGCGTCGCCGCCTTCCGAAGCCCCTTTGCTTCTGTTCGGGAAACTCCCGTTTCTTCCTTACGTCCTCGCCTAGCCATTTTACTTCCTCCTCGTTGGGGGACTGTGAACCATTTACCCTAATCCCGGAGCACGAGAAAACTGCAGGGACTAATGAATATGCGCAGGAGCTTCGAGCAGGTAGGATCAGAGCAGCAGAAAGAGCTCCTGAGGTGCGTGATTCGGCCTCTTTCCCTTTCGCTCAAATTCCTACGGTAACGATTAATTATCATTCTCGCAATCTAGGCGGACGCCCCTTCTGGTAGCCTCTTCCAGAGCGCTGGAGTGATGAACTTCTCAAAATCCTTATACCACTACGCTGAATAAAGTCAAACCTTTTTTTAATGTTAAACTTAAGCTTCTCAGGATTTCCTGTTATCTTCTGGTCTCCTTGGAAGTCTATCTGTGCATCATACCCATTGCATGCCTGTATTTTGATTCTCTATTTCAAGATGAAATAGATATTTCGGACCCAATCCTGGTTATGTAATGTTTCTACCGCAATTCGATAGTTTCACTGAAGCAGACTACATCCTATGGTAATCTTGACTTGAGTCCCCCAATTCGACTAGATTTGACGCCGTCCCTTGAGGCATTATCCCTCTATGTGCCCCAAAAAAAGCCTCTAAGGTGCAAAGGAGACTTCAGGGGTTGTAATTTTGCTAGATGATCAAAGATTCTTCGACTGTATAGTTTTTGTATAGTAAACAACCAGTAAGAACCAGTACTAAACAGAATTCCCAGCATCCAAAAGTCGTAAAATCCCAAACAATCATAACCAGTTAGCACCAAAGGGGGGAAAGGCTGGTTGTTTTGCTTTTGATTCGTAATCAGTAGGTTGTCGGTTCAAATCCGATCGCCGGCTCCACTGATTTCAAATTCTTACAAACATCCCGCCTGATTGAACCTCTCTATGTTCTATGATTTTTCCATTGAGCAAGAGTCAAGAGCGGAGTTGACCCCTCGACGACCCCTCCGCTATGTCCGCTATGCCCGGTCAACTTCGGCCCTAGGCATCAATAAGGATGGGGGAAAAAACACTAAAAGATTCTTAATAGTGGGGTTGAATAGAAAACCCTTCTTTAAGGGCCGCTTCACGCAGATTTTGATCGAGACAGACGAATTCGAAACCTCGAGGCATTTCCCGGGCCCATATGAGGGCTGCCGCAAGCTGTAAGGCGTCCGCTGCCCTCAGAGGATGGATTGATAGAAGCCGCTCTGCCCGTATTCGCACCATCTCGGTTGGCTGGACTTCTGACCATGCCTCTGCGAGCACAGAAAGCACGGCTCTTGCCTGTCCCTCGTCACTCGAAGAAAGTACTCCCTCTCTCTTTCTCCTGGAGAGTGCAGACAGGCACTCGGTGCGCGTCGTCCACCACACCGCGACATCCTCATCGCCTTTCATCAGGCCTTCCACAGCTTCCGATGCTCTCTCTTTCACGCATAACGGAATAATCGCCGACGAATCCCAGAATCTCATCTTCCGGCCTCCCGTTCATCAAGGAGGGCCTTGAGCACCATGCCATTGGAGTCGTCTGGCCTGTGCATCCTCCAGAAGTTCTTGGGGAGTTTGCCCGACCCAATTCTGATGAGCCCTTCTTTTTCCATCCGAACTAAGGATTCTTTGAGATCCTTTGATCGGGAAAGGGGAACCAGGCGGGCGACAGGTTTCCCCCGATCGGTGATCAGGACCTCCATGCCCGCTTTGACCTGGTTCAAATATTCGCTGAGGCGGGCTTTGAGTTCGGATACGGCAGCTGTTTTCATAACATTCTCCTTTTTTATGACCATTATAGTCTATTTATACTGACCTGTCAATCCTATTTTAGATCGAGGTCTATATCTCCGCTTCAACCCGTATAAGACCAAGGTCCAAAAGACATCGGCTCCGCTCTTTTTTGTATAAAGAACTGAAGGGTGGTGGGACATAACCATTTAGTACCAAAAGGGGGGAGGGCTGGTTGTTTTGCTTTTGATTCGTAATCAGTTGGTCGGAGGTTCAATTCCTCTCGCCGGGTCCACATTTAAATAACTTACGAGTCTCCCGCCTGATTAACCACCTCCAAATTGTTATATGGGCCAGGCATGGTGGTCGCAGCACCGCACTTTTTCCCTTTTGGCAACCTTTTTGTACCTTTTGGCACACTGCTGTATCTTATTGAAATCATTTCGAAAATGAATATATCTCACGAAAAAACCCCCGCTTTTCGTCCCTTTTGGAACATTTCATCCTGCCATCTTATTCCTCACTTTTAAATTACAAAAATAAATATCTCTTGTAATTTCGAATAGTTGTCGATGTGGCTTTGCATTTTCAGCAACTGGTCCCAATATTGCTCTAGCAGACTGTGGGGCGGGGGACCAACGAGATGAAATGCGATCATATTCCCATATTACTCTTGGAAGGAAAGGGGAACATCCTCTGGTCCTTAAAGACCTTTCTCGAGGAAAGAGCATCGAAGGGAGCGGGCCAGCAGTTGTTTTCGATGTGAGCAACGAGACAGGACTCCCCAATGCACGGAACGTTGCGGCAAGCAACGGCGAATAGGAAGGCGATAATCGGATTACTGATTGGGAGCTGGAAGCCGCTCGGATAAGTCATTCGACGGCCTTGCAAAGAGGAAAAACCTGTGGTAAAAAGGGGGAGTTTCTATCTATTCGGTACAAACCAATTGACACGCTTCAACACCTATGTTTTGATATTCTGGTTTATTATGTCTCGGAGGGTCAACGTGCGCCGTCATGTTATTGCCCAAACTCAGGCCGACCGCCTTTCCCAGATTCCAAAATTCCTGTTATTTTATGTATTAATAGCTACGATTTTGCTTGTTTTCTCCTCTTGTGCCTCAACCAGCAGGGTAATCCAGCCCCCAAAGAAAAACCTTTTTCGGTCAGAGGACTACATTGTCTATAGGTTGCAGGAGAGTGAAACACCTACTGAGTTGGCTGAAAAGTTTTTGGGGGCCAGTAAAAAGTCATGGATGATTGAGGAAGCCAATCCGGGAACTGACTTCAGTAAGGGAAATGCGATTGTTATTCCGTTGAAAGAGAATAACAAGGGAGGACTGAGTGCTGAGGGGTTTCAGACCATACCGATACTCACCTATCACCGTTTTGCCGAAGATTGCAATTCTCCTCTCTGCATGCC
>CAYGBE010000086.1:0-3393 GCA_964348065.1 uncultured archaeon | reverse complement strand
AATACGAAAATGGTTTTACCATTGCGGAACTGCTGCTTGCTCTGGCCATAGCAAGCATACTGCTCGCTACTGTAGCTACTGCATTTAACGCCTCGATTATAAATTATCGTCAAAACGAAAATATTTTTAAGGTAATCAACAGTGCCAGACAATCCCTGTTCCGGATAACAAGTCAGCTTCGCACAGCAGACGCAGTTGACCCTACCTCGCCGCCCAACGAATGCTCCTTGATTACCGCCAACGGAGATGATATAACTTATCGATATAACAACGCAGATAATAAACTTTACCTGATTACAAATGACGATTTGTCCGACCCTGATTATGTGATTTGTGACAACGTCACTGCTATGACTTTCACAAAGGACACGGTGATTGTCGAAAGTATAGAAAAGGTCAGAAGCGTGCAGATTTCTATAACGGTTGCGTGCGGCAATGTACAAAAGAAGATTTCGGCTGCCGCGGTCGTCAGAAGAAATTTGAGCAGGTAACTGGTGTTTTAGAACAATCCTTTCAAATACAAGCATTTCTACTTTGTTATAGAATTGACGTTACCTTAGTATTAATAGACACTTATGATAGCCGAGAATCAGGTGAACGCCGGTAGAGCAAAGGGGACGGAACGACCGAGTTGTCCCGCCCCCGGTTGTTGTTGGCCTTATTTGACGGCTGTGGTTTCCGGCAGGAAGTCTTCCATAAGCCAGAGTTCAGGTTCACCTCCCTGCGAAGCTGTAAAAGCAATATGTTTTCCATCTCCTGACCAATCGATCTTCAAATGACGTGCGTCCAACCCGGTCTTGATTATCTTAGGCTCACCCCCATCACGGGAAACCACATGCAAATCGCCTCCTGCGGTGTAGGCAATTTGTTTACCATCAGGCGACCAAGCAATACCAGACCAAGGTAGTGCACCGCCCACATCCGCTACCAGGACCTGTGACCTTCCACCATTAGATGGTATCAGGCGTAGCGTTTTATCCTCGCCATAGAAAGCGATCAATTCGCCGTCCGGAGACCAATCGATAGTACCACGTGATACTTGATCTTCATAACTTGAGATCCGGTGCGTTTCTCCACCGGAAGCAGGCATCGCGAAAATGCTGTATACATTGAAATCCGGCTTAACTTCTTCACCTGCAATGAAGGCGATGCGATTTTCATCCGGGGACCATTTTGGACTCGAAACTGAATAAATAGGTTTTGTATATTCTATTTTTAATGGAGTCACCATGCCACCCTCAACTGGTACTGTGAAGAGGGGGCCGGGTGGCTTTGCCTCACCATAGCGGTAAAACCCAGCAAAAAGCAGTTTGTCACCGTCATTAGAAACCGCAAGTTCCGAAGGAAAAGTAGGGGAAAGGTTCTCAGGCAAAACGGATATGCGGGTAACCTTACCGCCTTCAGCGACCACATACTCCAGATTCGCTAAGTCACCACCGTGAGACCCATCGAAGTAGACGCGCTTATCGTCAGGAGCCCAGACCGGCATACAGGTGTATGATGTTGTTAACTGAGTTGCTTTTCCACCTGAGGCTGGCACGGTAAACAAGGCTACCTGCTGATCACTGCGCAGAAGGATTCCGATCTTGTTATCCCGGGTCCAACCTGCAAGAAGGTTTGAAGTTTGCCCAGGGAGCTCGAATTTGCTCGGCAAACCGGGCTTTCCACTGGGGGAAAGAGCAACGACCCAGATTTGGTGGAAACGATTACCACCCCTATCAGCACTGGATAGGAAAGCGATTTTGCTCCCGTCTGGGGACCAGATCGGTGAATTGAGCCAAGTCTTGCCGGTAACTTTGCAAACCAAAACACGTTCCCCACCATCCAGCGGCTTCATCCAAACCTCTTGCAACATGGGTTTACCGTCAGACCTTAAATTTATCCGGACATAAGCAATTTTTGAGCCATCCGGGGACAACGCTGGATCACGAGTAATTGGTTTAGTGACCTGCCGTTTGTCGCCACCTTCTACAGGCATGCGATAAATACATGTTTCCTCTGGTTTGGATCCTTCAGTGAAATAGAGATTATCGGCGTCAGTGGACAGGGCATAGCGAAGGGTATGAACGTTTATGGCCCAATCTTTCCAGGTGATTGGCAGTCGCCTCGGAACGCCACCTTCAGACGGGACAATATACAGTTCCTCTTCGGCATTTTGGTCTTCTTTAGGAACAGCGACGCGGAAACCAATCCACTTTCCATTACCGCACCACGCAATGCTAACATTCGCAACGTCCCATGCATACATCGGTTCGGTTAACCGGAACGGGGTTCCAACAATGTCCGGACTACTTTTACCGTGGACGGGAACCACCCACAGGCTGCCCTCCGAGATGAACGCCAGCTTCTGACCGTCAGGGGAGAGCATACCGCTGCCGCGGAAAGGTAGTTTAGTCGGCACATGAATTTTACGAAAATTGTGTTTCTCAGGAGTAGAGGCCTCAATTAATACAGCTAATCTCTCGCGAGCTACCTCTACCTCCTGTAACTGTTCAGTGTATTCATTGATGAGTTTCCGATAGGCGCGAACCGCTTCCTCTTGCCCCAGCTTTTCATAGCACAGGCCAACATGGAGTAAGGCCTTTGCGGCAACGGGGCGGTCTTTAGGAAATTCTTTAAAGATACGCTCGTAAATCTTGATGGCAGCATCCAGGTCCCCTTTCACTTGTTCCTGGTATAGGCCGGACTGGAGAAGCACTCCGGCGCTCTGCTGGGCGTAGGCCGATGCGACCACAATAAGCATCAGCGCAAAAATAAAAGCCGAGGCCCATTTTCTTTTTTGCTTTTCATTGTTTGTTGATTGTATGCGAACTTTCATTCTCTTTCTCCTTGCTTTTTTAGTTACCCATAAAATTAACCTACTGTCAACACCAAAAGCTTTCTATCATTTTTTTCTCCTTTCGCTTTAGCCATCAATAAAATTGACCAATTGTCGAAAAAGCTATACCTACAGAGAAAATTGTAATACAGATGGTTTTCGAGTGCGTGAAGCCCAAGTGAAGTTTTGGTGAAGTTTTGGTGAAGTTATTTAGGCGGTGAATTTGTATCCTATGCCCCGCACGCCAATGATGTGCCTGGGATTGGCCGGGTCGTCTTCGATTTTCTTCCGCAGGTGACCGATATGAGTGTCCACAGTCTTGGGTAGCACATATACATCCTGGCCCCAGACCCCATCAAGAATGGCTGAGCGGTCCAAGACCTGGTCTTTATGCTTAATGAGAAAGCCAATTAAGGAAAACTCAAGCGAAGTCAGATAAACCGGCTGTCCCTTCTGTTTCACTTCGTACTTTTTGAAATCAATTTCCACGTCGCCGAAGTTATAAATATCGAACTCTTCCTGCGTAGTCTTGACTCTCCTAAGAATGGCTTTTACACGGGCGAGGAGCTCGCGGG
>CAYGBE010000085.1:0-3403 GCA_964348065.1 uncultured archaeon | reverse complement strand
CCTGACATTGTTGTGCTCTATCATGGTTGGAACGAAATGTACTACTTCAATACCGTAAACAAAATAGTTTCCTGGCGTGCACTCCCTGATGGATCATGGTCGTGCGAATGGCCTATGCGGCCCATTATGACGTATACGATGCATTGGAGTGACTCGCTATTGAGATGGTCTCAACTCTTGACTCGCGTCCGTCTACGCCTGTCAAAAGCTGTTGGTGGTGAAGTCGGAACCTCCAACAGGAAACCACTCCAAATTGATTTTGATCGCCGGGGTCTAGACATATGGAGAACTAATCTGAAGCTTATTCGAGAGACCTGCCGTTTACTCGGAATCAAGCTCTATGTCGCCAAACAGGCTACACTCATTGTGCCAGACCTCTCAGCGGATGAGCGAAAGAAGTGTAGGTATGAATTCCACGGCTTCGATCACGTTGCGCATGTTGCTGCGTTTCGCGGTATTTACAAAGTAATAGATGAGGAATTACCAGCTGATTCCATAATCGATGTCACCATGCTCTCGGGTCGGTCTGACTGGTTGTATGATCATATTCATCCAACGCCGCAGGGCGCACAGGAAATTGCATCTATTGTGTCTCAAGCCCTCGCTGATTACATCGAGAAAAGAAGCGAGGGCTAACAAAGCACTTCGGTGGATGGGGTAACCAAGGGACTGAGGTCAGAAATTGGGCTTCTCTGTAACTAAAATTTACCTACCTAAATCACACGCATGTGCCGATCCTGAATCCATCCTAGATTTAGAGAGCACAAGGCATGTCAGCCCAAAGAATGCCTCAAATCCATCAATATGAAGGTTTATCTCTCCAGCAGAAGGGCGTCCATTGTTAGTGTTCCCAGCGTTTCTGTCGGTTCGAAAAACTGAACAGAATGGTGGTCCCAACGGGACTCGAACCCGTGTCTTCGGCGTGAGAGGCCGATGTCCTAGGCCGCTAGACGATGGGACCACACGATGTCTGATTGGAGGGGAAGAATGGAACCTGGGCAAGTAGATCCGAAATCTGTTATCCTGCTGCTGGGTGATCCGTCAGCCACACAATTTTATATAACAGAAATACCTTTTCAAGTCAACGTTACGAATTTACCGTATTCTTAAATAAAAAGATTACATTCAAGGCTAAAATCTCCGGAATTAATTCATTGAAGGAATGGTGTGCCGGTTGGAGAAGAATAGAATGAAAGCGATTTATGGAAAATGGTTTAATGGATTTGACGCGAAGTATTTGCTTTAATCCAAGGGAAGAGAGGATAAAAAAAGAAATGAGGATAAACCTCAGACATTACCTGAAAAGACTGATTAACTCGACGTTAGAGCCATTTGGTTTAGAAATTTGTCACAAGACCACGAGCTCGAGAAGTTCGCTTCGAGGAGCCCTAGAACATGCCAAGAACATCGGTTTTTATCCGAACGCTGTTATTGATGTAGGTGCAGCAACAGGGACGTGGGATTTATACGAAACATTTCCTAAATCAAGACAAATCCTTATCGAACCATTGGAAGAATTTGAACCGTACCTTAGTAAAGTTACAGAGAAGTTCCCAAATGCGGAGTACATGGTTGCCGCGGTAACTCAAAAAACGGGCAACGTAACCATCAATGTTCATCCCGATTTAGTGGGTTCCTCGCTATACTTGGAAGAGGAAGATTCAGACGTCAATGGCGAACCGAGAATTGTACATTCAATTACCCTGGATAAGATGTGCGTGGAGAAGGAATTGGATGGCCCGTTCTTAATCAAAGTGGATGTACAGGGAGCTGAATTGGATGTCCTGATGGGTGCAACTAAGACCCTCAGTAATACCGAATATGTGATCCTGGAGATTTCCTTTTTTCGATTTTTTACAGGTGGTCCTCAAGTTTTTGATGTAATCAGATTTATGAAGGAATGGGGTTTCGTACCTTATGATATTTTTGATTATCAGTACCGATTATTGGATGGTGCACTGTCTCAAGTCGATATGGCTTTCGTGAAAGAGACAAGTCGATTTCGAAAATTCCATTTCTATGCGAAAAGGAATCAGAGAGAAGCACAAAATAAGATGATGATTGAATCTTTTGGATAATAGTGTTCACCCTACAAGATGTGGCCTTTATTAATTTGGATTTATAAGATTTCATATGAGGACTAAGAGAATATTGAAGGGTCTATTGGAAGTGAGGAAGAACACAGCAAGTATCTTTCCTTTTTGTCATCAATATAATGCTTACCTATTTAACCGAAGATATAAAAAGGGATTGGCTCACTGGTGTGAGATTTCGGACGGATTGTCAAACTGGCTTTCCGAGTTGAGAGAAGAGGCCCTTGCTTTATCCCCTGAAGGAAGGATTGTGGAGATCGGGTGTGGGGATGGGGCGTTGACCTCACGGCTCTCCAAGTATTCGAGGGAGGTCATTGGCCTGGATATTTCCGCTGAGGCAATACAGCTTGCCAAGCAGTATGAAAATGGAAATCTCAAATTTTATCTCCACAATATTGAACGGGATCCTTTGGATGGCGAAAATAGCCTTATTATCTGCGAAGATGTGCTCTATTATATTCCCTTCGTGTCGATGAAGAAGGTTGCAAGGAGACTTTCGGAAGCTTTACTCAATGGGGGAATATTGCTCGTTATCGATTACCTTCCCGATGATATGGAGACGAGATACTATTACCGATTGCTGTCTCGATTCTTAACTCCCATTCGAATTGAACCGGTTACATATTCACCTGAGAATGCCCGATTCATGATGGCCCTTTATAGAAAAACTGAGGTGGGGAATAACGGATCGTAGGAGAGCCTATAAACCGTTGTGAATAACAAAAGCCGAGCATAGAGCTCGGCTTTTGTTATGTAGGGTAGTTTGCTGACTCCAACTAACCCCTCTTCTTCATCTCCTCTATAGCCTGATCCAGGCTGATGTCCTCCTGAACCTTTTTTTCCATATCCCTCAACGTGGCCCTTCCCGTTTTCAATTCTTTTTCCCCGATAATGAGTGCGTATTGAACATTCAATTTATCTGCCCGCCGCATCTGTGCCTTTAGGCTCCTTTCCTCGTAATCGATCTCCGCTTTAATCCCTTCCAGGTGCAGTCGGTTGGCCACCTCGAGGGCCTTCACTTGGGCCTTCTCACCCAAGGCTGCGATGAAGAGATTCGGGAATTGGGTCATCCCCCCTTCTTCCGGAACCAAGAGGACAATTCGTTCAATCCCCATGGCAAACCCGATACCGGGGATATCGGGCCCGCCTATATCCCTCATGAGATGATCGTATCTTCCTCCGGCCGTCACGGCATTCTGCGCCCCCAGTTTTGTGCTCACGGCCTCGAAGACGGTCCTCGTGTAGTAGTCCAATCCCCTCACCATTCGCGGGTTGAGGACAAAGGAGGTATTGAGGATCTTGAGGTATCC
>CAYGBE010000084.1:0-4749 GCA_964348065.1 uncultured archaeon | reverse complement strand
AATCACCAACCTCAACCTTCCATAATTGATCACCAACCTCATTCTTCGGTGAACATCCGGGATTAAAGTAATAATGAGCATATCCACTATTATTAGTTTTATTAATAAAACCGGTACTTGGCCAGCTGTCAGCAGTTTTATTTAATGTTACATAGAATGTTGCATTGAAGTTTGTTAAATTAGTTCCATTACCATCTACTAATCTTACATACAATAAATCTTGCTGACTTCCAGATCTGTTAGCAATTGAATTATTACCATAAAGATATTCAAATATCACAGCATCCTTATTAATAGTGAAGTTGTTCGTAGAAGATTCTGAAGTACTATTGGTATTACCAAAAGTATCACTAGCATTGAACTTATAATACCAAGTACTACTTGTAGTATAATCACTACAAGTGAAATTAATCAAGAAACTAAGGTTCTGCCAATTGTCAATGTTAGTATAGTTTTCAGAATAAACATATGTCCAAGGACCTCCAGTACTTGTTGCTCTCCATAATGTAACATTTACAGTATCATTCTGATCATAAACAGTTACATTAAATCTTCTAGAGTCACCCCAACCACCAGTTGTAGGATCAACAGACTCGTTCTCTAATAGAGGAGCATGTGTTTGAGTAGTAACATTGTAATAACCAGATTGATTTAACTTATAGCAAGTATCACTTGTAGAAGTAAATGCTGTCCAGTTCTGTTTGACAGACTGGAAAGTCTGAACAGGTAAGAAATAATAATTAACATAACCAGAAGAATTGGTTGTATTGCTTCCAACAGTAGTGAAACCACCACTTAATCCTTGTTTAGTTACATTAAAACTAATAGTAACAGCGGGTGTCATGTAATAGCTAGAAGAATTATCAATATCATAGACCCTAACAATAAACAAGGCAGGATTAACTAAAGAAGCATTAGTTTCATTACCAGAAATGTATTCAATGCCTATGTTATCCTTTTCAATATTAAAGGTATTGCTATCACCAACATAATCACCATTTGCAATAGTTGTTGAATAATTATTTCCTTCAGTGTCAGTAGCATTAAACTTGAATACTCTATTGTTTCCAACATCACCACAACTATATGTTTTATTCCACCAAAGGGTTGTGTTAGAACAGCTTGTACAATTCTGTTCACTGCCTATTTGTGTCCATGGCTCACTTCCGTCAGGAGATTCCCACAAATAAACTGTTACATTGTCTCCTGTGTTATCAGTTACATTAACAGTAAAGTTAAATGTTTTAACCCATCCTTCTGCTCTTGGATCAACATCAGCCACATTCAAATCAGGAATAGATCTTATTTCAAATGCATAACCCTCAAAATCAGTTCCATTGTTATATGAATCATTCCAAGATATCATTGTAACATTATAAACATCAACATCATAACTATTCGAATCCCAATCACATGAATAATAATTTCCAGTAGCATTTCCTGGAGAATCACAATAATATGTACTACCAGTATAATTGGTTTCTAACTTAAATTGAACATTAGAATTGATGATATCATTACCACATTCATCAGAAAGATTTCCTAACAACAGAACATTATTCCCTAAATCATATACTTGTTGTCCAGTTGGTGAAATATAATAAGAACTTAGATTACCATATACAGTAACATTATAATCACTAGAAACATTATCAGCATAACAAGTAGAACCAGTGACGTTAAATCTCCACTTTCTTTTGCCAGCACTAAAACTACAATTAGGATCAAAAGTAACATTATAATGTGTGGTATTATTAGTAACAGAACCTAAACTTCCAGATACCTCCATCCAATCCGAATCAGTTTTTGTAACAAATACATTTACATTGTTTAAATTAATTCCAGTTGTATAATTATTTTCAATTGTATCCCATATTTGAACAACAAATGTAGTATTATAATTTGACATTGTATTGCTTCTGTTAACATTTGATTCATTACCAGAACCATAATTAATTGTAATTATGTTAGGATCAACAGTGAAATTAGTTTCACTTAATGAATTGTTAACAAATCCTGTAACACCGGATGCATTGAATTTAAATTGCCAATCTTCTGTTAAAATATTACTACAATCAAAATCTTTAGAAAAGTTAAATATGTATCCATTACAAGGATCACAAGAACTTTGATTTTCTAAGAACCAACCGTAAGAAGAATTATATATGTATAAATAAACAGTTACGTTCTCATTGTCATTTGAAGTTGCATTAACACTAAAATTGAATGGGGAATACCCATAAGAACCTCCTCCATCTGGTTCCATGGATACATTTTCAAGCAAGATTTCGCTTCTCAAATAAAATGCATTAACTTGAGTAGTGGTTCCGTTATGATAATTGCTTTCTGTTGAAGTCATAGTAACGTTATACCATCCAGTTGATTTACCAGAACTGTCCCAATTAGAACAAGTATAATTACCATCACCATCTGGTGTGGCTGTACATGAATAATAGCTACTACCATTAGTGATATTAAACTTAACAGAATCTGCATCAGTTAAAAATCCACAATTATTATCCTGTGTAACATTACCTTTTAAAGTAATAAGATCTCCAACAGTATAATTAACATTTCCTATAGGTTGGATAATATCATTAAACAATTCACCCATTAAAGTAAATGTTAAACTGAAATCAGCTCCAGTAACATTGTCTACTAATCCAGGTAGACAATTAGAACCTTGTGTTCCACCTTTCCAATAATGACTACCAAGCACATATGTTCCTTCACAACCCCAATCATCTGATGTCATAGTTCTATTCACATGACCAGATGAATTAGAGTAATTATAAGATTGTGGAACATCCCATGTTGTTCCGCTAGTTGTAATCCATATTATACTTTGAGCATTATCTGAATAAGAATTATTTTCTGTGTCATAATATCTGAGAATAAAATAGGCAGTAGCACTTCTATTAACAGTTCCTCCATTAGATGGTGTGATGTTACTAACATTAACATCATCATAAGTAATAGTGAACGTGTCTGATACTTCAGTTGTGTTACCATCTAGATCACTTGCATTAAATTTATATTCAACACTCCCTCCCATTGATGCAAAGGAACAATTGTATTGAGCATTAGTCCAATTCAAAACAGTATCATTACAATTAGTACACCATTGGGTAGGACTTATTTGTTCCCATATGTTACCAGTTCCACCAGAACTCTTATGCCATAAATAAACAGTAACATTATCAGCAGCATCATCAGTCACATTAACAGTGTAATTTCTTGCAATTGCCCACCCAACACCAGAAGGTATCACATCATCATCTTCTAATAGGGGTCCTATGTAAAGGTAAAACTGTCCATAATCATCTTGTTCGGATTTAGTTGTTACATTATTCCAATAAAAATCTTTAGTAGCATTAATAGTAGCATTATACCATCCTTGTCTCGCTCCAGTTGACTCCCAACCATCAGTTCCTCCTTCAAAACATTTGTAAACACCAGTTGCCGGACTTGTAACAAGAGAACATTCGTCATTGAAATTTTCATTTGTAGCATTATATCTAACATTTACAGTTCCCAATTCCACATTACAATCATCTTTAATTACTGATTCAAATCTTATTTTATCACCAGCAGTTCTATTAACAGCTTGTGGATAATCAAATGTTATATTAAAATCACCCATAATAGTTAGGTTTAGATTAAATCCAGCAGAATCGGTGTCATTTGTTTGATAACAACTGTATTCATCAGGAGATACTGCAACTTTCCAGTCCTGGTAACCTACTTCATATCTTGGACCAGTACATGTAGCATTAAACGAATAATTGGCAAATCCACCAGAATCTGTAGTTATATTGTTTCCAGAATCATATTCGTAACTATTGGTTTCTATGTAGAAAGTTACATTAAAATCAGTAAGATTAGTTCCATTACCATCTCTTAATCCAATAGATAATTTGCGAGTTTGATCATTAGTTCTATTAGCTATTGTGTTATTACCTTCTATATATTCAAATATCACAGAATCCCTACTTACTTCGAAGTTTTGAATCGATGTTATGTTAGTGGTTAAGTTATAATTCGTAGCATTGAAGAAGTAATAGTTAGTTCCAATATCACTACAATCATATCTCTTACTAAAGTTTAACTGCTGCCAAGTACTCTCACCGATAGTATAATTATCTTGTCCAACCTTTGTCCAAGGTCCAATGGAACTATTACTAGTCCACAAGAACACAGTAACATTATCCACACCAGTAGTATTCACAGTTACATTGAAAGTGAAATTACCACCACCCCAACTTCCAGAAGACGGATCTTGTGTAACATTCTCTAGATATATTCTAACATCACTTGTTAGAACATTAAAACTGTCAGTCCCATCTGTCTGATGATCTATTTCATAAGTATTACTATTATTCATCTGGAATCTAAAGAACCAAGTTCCAGTATCAGATCCTGTAAAGTTAGCATACCAGTAATAAGTCTGATTGACACAATGTGTACAATTAGTAGGTGTCATGTTTGAACATTGAGCAATAGCATCTTCACAGTCTTGCCATGCACCAGCTCCCTTCTTCAATTGTAACACAATAGTCTCATTATTATCATCACCACTAGTAGCATTGGTAGAGAAGTTCCAGTTCTCATAAGTATATAGAGCAGAATCTGGATCAACCGTATAGTTACTAAACTCTCTAAACACTTCAACATAGAATAACCAACCTCTTCCAGCATCACTATAAGTGTTATTTGAATAATAACCGTTTTTATTCACAAACATAGAAG
>CAYGBE010000083.1:0-32068 GCA_964348065.1 uncultured archaeon | reverse complement strand
TAACTGTGTCTAAATACATTTTTGGCCTTGTTTCTGAAAAATTGGTTTTTCAGAGAAGAGTGGGGCCTGCAAAATTGTGTTATTTAAAGAAAAATAAATGAATAGAAAATTATATATGGGAGAAATATTTATAAAATAAAGTAAGAAAACCCTGAAAAAATTGAAAAATGGAGGTTAGATAATGGAGAAAAAAGCAAAAAGTAGTAAAAAATGGATACTAGCTATTGTTCTGATTGTAATCATTATAGCAGCAGCAGCAATTTATTTCAATGCCTTCTCTGTACCAACAGGTTTAGCAGCAGGAACAACTGAAACAACAACCACAGGTGAAACATTTACTCTTACTGGGGATGAAATCTTAGGAAGAGAAATAACAGAAATCCTTCCATATTACGAATCCATAGACTTAGAACCTGGAAGGTATACACTTCAAGTTGAAGTAGACAAACCAGTATGGATCATGCTTTATACTGAATCTGGTTTTGAAAAATGGGAAAATGGTCGTTATGGACATATGAAAGCTGGAACTGGTTGTTGTGGAACAACTACAAAAACCAACAATCATCAAGAGAAATTTGATATAAACAGTAATGAAGGCGGCAAATATTATATAATTATAGAAGGTATGGAAGAGACCTCAATAAAATTAAAAATAACACAAATTTCAAAATTTTAAAATGGGAGGATAAAAAATGGATAAAAAATTGATATTAGTTTTACTAGTTATATTATCTGTTATATCATTACCAGTATTGGCAGCTCTTGAATGGACAGAAACGCTTTTATACTTTAATGTTGCAGTAAGCGATGAAGTTACTGTATATTTGCTTCAAGAAAGTGGAACAGCAACATCTGGTGCAGGTGCTTCAACTTCTCAAAATATAGAGTTTAACAGTACAACCGGTACTACCCAATGGGCAAATGCAAGAGTACAAGGTGGCAGTTCAACTCTACAAAACGATGATGAAGGAATAATTTGGATTGATAATACGGGCAGTACAACACCAGAACTTAACATATCAGTAAATGTTTCAAGCTGGGGGTCAGGAGGTTACAGCTGTTTAGACCTACACTATTTTAGCAACCAAACTGGTGGAGCTACTGTTGCTAATTATTCAGCAGGAACTCCAGCTAACGAGGATCAATTAAATACTACTAATGTAACATTAGATAGTAGTTTTACTCCTGCCGAAGATACATGGGAAGTTTGGTTATGGGGTAATTTTTCAAGTTGCAGTTCAGGAAGCACTGGAGCAATGCTTTATGTTTGGGCAGACTTCCCATAATAAATTAAGGTGAAATAAATGAAAAAAATGGTAAGTATAGTTTTTACTATAGATGAACATCTAGACGAAATGGAAATTATAAAGAATGTTAAGAAATTTCTGAAAGAAGAATTTTTGATAGATAATTTTGGACATCATGTAAAACCAATATTAAACAAGAGGTGAAAAAATTGAAAAAAAATGAAAGAAAAAGATATAGGAGGATAGCTCTTTATTTGATAGTTGCAATAGTGATCATAGGAGCACTATATTATGCAAGCACTGCAGGAACAATAACGGGCAGCACAATCATAGAAACAAAAAAATATGATTATACACGAACAGGAAATCCGGACTACTACAGTCTGTTACCACCAAAACCAGAAGATTTTAACCAAGTTAAGTTGATGTGGGTAAATGGAATAATAAGAGATGTTCCAGAAAGAGTAAATGAATCTTATTGGAAACAACCAGAGTGGTTCCCTTTTTATGAGGAAAATTTTGTAGGACCATTAGAAATGCTTATAGAAGTAGGTGACAGAGAACCCATATGGGGCTTAGGAATATTTGATGCACAAATATACAGAAGAATAAATCAAGAATGGCTTAAAAATCCTTATGTACCTGAAACAAGTGGTCATGGAATAGTTGAAATAGGAAACGAAAGTGTGATAATAAAACATAGATTCTGGGTAAGAGCAGTTCCAGGAGCAGCAAAACATTTTGGAGTTGGAGTTTCTGTAGTTTATCCTAAAGAAGCTTTGCTTTTTGCAAATGCAAAATGGGGTATAAAAGAGGAAGAAATAACACAGGATCCAGAAGAAACTAAAAAATACATAAAAGCATTGACTTATGAAAAGGATTCAGGTGAAACAGAATTTACTCTTGGAATATACTGGCCAAAATTACAACCTGATTACATTAAAGAAGTTGAGGTTGAAGTTGAGATAGACAAGAACACTCCAAAAGGAAAATACATAGTTCAAGTAGATGCAGCAGCTCCTTCAAGAGAATACCAACACGAACAAAGCTTAAAATATGGCTTACTTTATACTGACCCTAACATAGGAATGTTCAAAGGTCCAAACAGGTTCAAATTATTCATTGAAATAATATGATAAATGGTTTTTCTTTTTTCTTTTTATTTATCTTACTATTCAAATTTATAATAAAATATAACAAATTAATATTGTGATAAAATGAAGAAAATTTATTTTTTAAGTTTTTTTGTTTTTTTTATATTGTTATCTCCAGTAAGAGTTCATGCACAAAACTTAGAATGGGCTCAAGGCACTATAACATTCTGGTCTGCTATCTTACCTTGTTCTTGGTATTTTACATCAGGAGAATGTACAAGTGCGGGCTGCTGTTGGTGCACTTATCAAGGCACATATAATTGTCAAATTTGTCCTTGCCCAACAGAATATACGCCCCCACCAGGAGGCCCCGGAGGAGCCTTTATTACACCACCACCTGAAGAAGAGGAAGAAGAAATAACAATAGTTCCCCCATTATCTCTTTCAACAAACACAATTGAAGTAAGACTTTATCCTGGAGAACATCAAATAGTATCTTTAGGAGTTACAAATAACCAACCAAATGAAACAACTATTGCATTATCTGTAGAAGGTGATGTTTGGCCTTACACATTGTTTGAGGATGATAGATTCAATATAAAGTCTGGGGAAACTCATTATGCTAATATAAAGTTCTATACTTTACCAACAACTTTACCTGGAATTTATAATGGAAATATTGTAGTTACATCTAGAAATATTACTAAAAGAGTGGCTGTTATTTTAAGAGTTGAATATGAAGCTGAAAAATTATTAGATATAAAAATTGAACCAATAACAAAAAATGTTTATCCTGGTGACCGCTTTAAATACGTTGTAACTTTGTATAACCTAGGTTTAACAAAAAGAGTAGACATTTTCCTTAATTATACTATAAGATCTGTTGAAAATGATACTGTAATTGCAAAAATGTCAGAAACTGTGGCTTTAAAAACTTCTCTTTCATTTGACAGAGCAATATTAATACCCAATAATACTCCAATTGGTATTTATATTATTGAAGCAGTTGCTGCATACGAAGATAAAGTAGCTTCAGCTGTAGACTCATTTAATGTTATAAAGCCTTTTTGGTTAATGCCATTATTATGGGCTATTTTCACTAGTTGGATAACTTATGTATTATTGTTTATTCTACTACCTGCTCTGTATTTGGCTAAGAAATTATATGAAAGGTTCAGATTAAAAAGAGTTTATAGGGCAAGATATGTAAGACCTATAGATTTGAAGAAGCTTCCTAAGAAAGGTTTGTATGTTGGTAAAATATCTGAAACTAGAGTTAATGCTTATATTAATCCAAACGATTTAACAACCCACTTAATAGTTGCAGGTGGAACTGGATCTGGAAAATCAGTGGCATCAATGATTATTGCTGAAGAGCTTTTGAAAAAAGGAATACCTGTAATAGTTTTCGATCCCACAGCACAGTGGACAGGTTTCATAAGACCATGTACTGATAAAAGAATGCTGAATCTTTATCGTAAATTCGGACTCAAAAAAGAAGAATCAAAAGCATTCAAAGGAACAATTATCCAAGTAACAGACCCATTCATGAAAGTTGAAATAGAAAAATTCATAAAGAAAGGTGAAATAACTGTATTTGTATTAAACAAATTAACGCCTGAACAATTAGATTATTTTGTAAGAAAAACCATAGATTATATGTTTACAATTTCATGGCCAGAATCAACAAAACTAAAACTTTTGTTAGTGTATGACGAGGTTCACAGATTATTACCAAAGTATGCGAGAAGAAAAATATCAGCACTCGAGGGCGGAGGTTATCTTGCCTTAGAAAGAGGGGTAAGAGAATTCAGAAAATGGGGAATAGGTTTAGTGATGATATCACAAGTTTTGTTGGATTTCAAAGGAGCAATAAGGGCTGTTATAGCAACAGAAGCCCAGATGAGAACTAAGTATTCAGGAGATATAAACAGAATAAAAACAAAATATGGTTGGCAATATGCAACAAGCATTCCAAAACTTGAGGTTGGTACAGGTTTACTCCAAAACCCAGCATATAACAATGGTAAGCCTTGGTTCATAACATTCAGACCATTGCTACACGACACATTCAGAATCAGTGATGAAGAACTAGAAAAGTATGAGAAGTTTAAAGAAGAGATAGAAGTATTAAGAAAGAAAGTAGAATTATTAAAGAAGAAGAAAATAGATACTTATGATATAGAGTTAGAAATTAATTTAGCTGAAGAAAAGACTAAAACGGGACAAATGAGAATGGCTAAAACTTATATAGACTCTGTAAAATCAAGATTAGAGACCATTAAAAAGAGGAAGTAAAATGGCGGGAAAAACTGTTGGTGAAATCTTAAAGGAACAAGGAGTAATAAGGGAAAGGAAGGGAGAGAAAAAACCTGAAGAAAAGAAGGAAGAAGAAAAGAAAATAAGTTTTCTTGGGGAAATTAGAATTAAACAAGTTGTTATGGATATTGAAAAGCTTAAAGCTCAAGTAGAAGGATTAAGAGACATAAAATTTACTTCTGATGAAAGAATAAAAGAGCTTGCAGAAAATATTGGGGAAATTAGATCCATGACATTTCAAAAAGATAGTGCAGTAAAAGAATTGCAAGCAAAAGTTAAATTGATTGAAGACAGCATTTCTGATATTCAACCCAGCAAAATTTCAAAAGAGTTTCGAAAACAACAGGAAATTATTGCAAAGTCTGAAGCAGAAACAGAAAAAGTAGAAAGCATGTATAGGGATGTTTCAAAAAGACTTGAAGGAACTCAAAGAATACTTGAAAGTATTAAAAGTGTGGAAAATCTTAAAGAAAAAGTAAGACAAATGGATGATATGGTTTCTAAATCCATAGAAACAAAAGCAGAAGTAGACAGACTTGCGGGAAAAACTGAAAAAATTTATACAGAAATAGAAGACAATCTAAAAGAATTTTCTAAATTAAAAGCGGGTTTTGAAAAAGTAGATGATTTAACTAAAGAGTTAAGCAAATCGATTGACGGAATTAATATTAAATTAACTGGTCAGGCAAAAAAAGAAGATATTGAAACCTTTAAAAAAACTATTAATGATTTGGTAATATCAACTAAAGAAGAAATAGACAAAAAATTAGAAGATATTGAAGAATCTTTAAACATTCCTAAAGAAGAAGTATCATCTAAAATAGAAAATTTACAAAAAAAGAGAGAAGGCATACTAAACTTAATAAACAGTCTTGAAGAACAATTTAGAAAAGGTTCTATAAAAAAAGAAACCTTTGACGAGGTAAGGGGAAAGAATGAAGTTCTACTTAAAAAAGTAGATGATGATATCAAAAGGTTAGAAGCTCAACAAGGTCTTTCAATAAAATCTTTACCTGGCGTAATAAATGAAATTCAAGAGGAAATGAAAAGTTTGGAAGAAAAAATAGCAACCATAGAAGAAGAAGTCGAACCTGCTAAAAACCTAGAAAGCAGAACTTATGTTTTAGAAAATTCAATTGAAGAAATCAAAACAGATGTAAAACAAGTCAGCCCTGAAAAAATGGTTAGAATGGCAAATGCAATAGACATTCAAACAGGAATTGTGAATGATATCTTAACTAAACTAAAAGAAGTTAACATGAGGCTAATGAAAACAAGGGTAAACCTGACTGATTATGAGAACAGAACAAGGTTTTTTGAAATTCTAAATATTATAGTGAGAATAAGAAATCTAGATGAAATTTCTAATTATTTAAGTGGACTTGAGAGGCTTGTTGTAAAGATGAAATTAGACAAGTTATGGGACAGAGAAAAACAGGACCTGACAGAAAATCTTTTGGTTGAGCTATCTGAAAATTGGCACGAATTCGGTCGTGATGATATTTCTAAAGCATTCAAAGATTTTTTAGAAAGAATAAGAACTCATAAAAGAACAAAATAGGGTGGTGTATTGAATTTTTTTCTGTTTAAAAAAATTTTGATAATATTTTTTTTATTAATTTTCTCTATTAGTGTTAATGCTCAAATCTTTCTTGAGAAAATAGATTTAGCAGATATGGTTGTTGAATATCCAGAAGAGGTTTTAATTGAAAGAGGTTGGATAAGCCCATATTTCAGCGTTTCAGTAAACAACACTGGTGATAGCGATTTGTACAATGTTGTTGTTTTTGTAGAGGGCAAACATTCTGATTGGTTTGAATTCAGAAACAATGAGTCTAGTGTTATTCAGAGAGAGGAAAAAATAGAATTTGTAAGCAAAATTTCTGTTCCATATGAAACACCAGTAGAAAGTTATGATTTTTCTCTGAACATTAACTCTGATGAAATCAATTATAAAACAGATTTCACAGTAAGGGTTTTTGCTTCAAGAGAAGATCTCCTCCTATATGAAGTCCAAGTCTTAAAAAGTGACTTAAACGAATTAGAAAGTGAGGCTAATAAAATTGAGGTTGGAGGTTTAAATTTAAGTGGTGTTAGAAACATATTCTATGAAATAAGACTTGCACTAGATTTAGTTGAAGATCAGATTCTAAACAAAATGTATAATCAAGTAACTGAATCTATGAGAGAAATTGAAAAATTATTTATAAAGGCCAGATTTGAAGTAGAAAATCCATCACAATTGCTCTTTGGGGATTTTGAAGAAGAGGGTTTAACAGAAAAGGATTTTTTGCTTTACTTGGCTGGAATTGGAATTATCATACTCTCTACATCATTAATCCTTTTAGTTAGAAAAGTTAAAAGAGAAAATAAGGTCAGGCTGCCTAATCTAAGATTAAAAGAACGTCTGATTGAGAACAGAAAATTAAAAGAAATAGAGTTGGAGATTGGAAAAACAATAAAATCACAAGAATTAATTGAGGATGAGTACAGACAAAAAATGATATCAAGGGAAAGCTACAAAGAGCTAAGATTGAAATACCAAGAAAAGTTATTAGAATTAGAGGCTAAAAGGAAAAAATTGAGGGGATATTGATGACTAGAACCATTGGTATTATATCTGGTAAAGGTGGTGTTGGAAAAACCACTATTGTCGCTAATCTAGGAGCAGCTCTAGCTCATAGATTTAAAAAAAATGTTACCATAGTTGATTGCAATTTAACTGCTTCTCATTTAAGTATTTTACTTGGAATGGACTACCATCCTGTAACATTAAATCATGTTCTTAGAAAGGAAAAACATATTAACGAAGCTATTTATGATCATCCTTCTGGAATGAAAATAATACCAGCGTCTTTACAATTGAAAGAATTAATAAAAGCTGACCTGTCAAAAATAATTTTTCTAGATTCTTCTCCTGGTTTAGGAAAAGAGGCTGTTGCAGCAATTAAAGCAAGTGATGAAATAATATTTGTTACAAAACCTGATATAATGTCTATTTCTGATGTTATAAGGAGCAAAGAATTCATTAGCAAAATAAAAAAGAAGCCAATTGGAATTGTTCTGAACATGGTAACCAGAAGTGGTCATGAATTAACCCAAAAAGAAGTTGAAATAATAACTGACCTTCCTGTGATAGCCATCATACCCCATGATAAGAATGTTCTAAAAAGTTTAGCAAAGAAAATTCCTGTTGTTTTACACAAACCACGAACAGGAGCAAGCAAAGAACTTAGAAAACTTGCTGGTTTTATTATAGGTGAAGAAGAACTAGGGCTTTGGTCTAGGTTCATTCAGTTCTTAAAAACCTAATTAAAGTTTTTTAAAACTGAAAGTATAATTTATTTATATGGCTATTGAGATAACACTGACAACTATATTAATATTTGTTGGTTTTATAATAACAATCTTCATTCTATACAAGGTTTTAAAATTCTTAATAAGAGCTTCTTTAGTTGTGGCTGCTTCTTTTGCCTTTCCCTGGGTTGCAAAATACTTGGGTTTATCCATACCAGCAACTTTAGAAACTGGTATTTTATTTGCTATAACAGGCTTCACTTTGTTTTGCCTATATGAGTTCTTTCATTTTATAGTGCATTTTTTCAAAATAATAACATGGCCATTTAGAAGAAAAAAGAAGAGGTAAAAAAATGTCAGAAATAAAAAGAAAAGTTGTACACGCTGCTGGCATTCTCACAATTCCCATAATAATATGGTCAGGAAAATGGATATCAGCTCTACTTGCCCTTTTAACAGCTTTGAGTTTTTTTATAATTGGAAAGTACAGAAAAAACAAAGATAAATACAAAATAATTAAATTAAAAAAATTGGACGAATTTGAAGAGTATATTGAAAAAGAGCTTGACGAGTATGAAAGACCGCAAACATTGCCATTTCAAGGAACTACAGAGTTTTTTGTCGGATGTTTCTTTGCCATAGTATTTTTTGAGCCATTCATAGCAATAGCAGCAATTTCTGTTCTCTCTTTAGCAGACGCGGTATCATCATTAATAGGAACTTATTATGGAAAACACAAACTTCCTATAAACAAGAAAAAGACATTTGAGGGAAGCATTTCCTTTATTATAACAGCCACTTTCATTCTACTGTTTTTTATAGATCCGCTTAAAGCCCTTGTAATAGCTATTTTTGCAACATTTGCTGAAATGATACCTAAGGTAGACGACAATCTCATAATTCCAATAACAGTTGGATTCATTATGACAATAATCATTTAAAATATAGAAAAACCAAAATCTTATAATGAGAGATAGAAAAATTCTAATATTTATTATAGTAGTTTTGGTTGCATACTTCTTCTATAGCCAAAGCAAAACCACAGATAGTGGAAACTACGATGTACCCTCAGAATATAAAGGGGTTGAGGGATTAAATTATATAAGAAATAATTATGCATCACAATTGTCTCAAGCAAGAAGTCTTTGTATAACTCAATTCAAAGGAGAGTGGATAGACACGTCTAATAGAATAGGTTGTTATAACATGGAGGGCTTTTCTCCAGCTTATTGTGGTTTGGGCATTATAAAAGACCTTGTAAACTTGTGCAACGCAATAGATGGAAGCCCTACTTGTTCTTCATCTGAAGCAGGTTGTACTGTTTAAGAAATTCAATTTTATGAGTTAAATATTTAAATTGTAATTCCTATTAATGAACTATGATTTATAGTTTAGCTCAATTTGGAACTGATTGGGTAACAACAATAATTTGGATTCTGTTTGCAATAATATTTTTTCTTTTTGGACCCAGATTAATGGTAACCCAAACTATAATAAAAATAGAAAAAGAGGTTTTAGAGCTAGAAGAAATGGCAGAAAAATCTAAAAATTATGTAGTACACTCAATCTCGAAAAAACCAAGTCCGAAATTGAAAAACTCTGTAAAAAATTTTATGGAATTTTTTGCTGTAAGTCCTGTTTCTATAGACCCTTATGGTGTTATCAAAAAATTAGATCACATAATAAAAAATTCAGATGAAAAATTTAATTATTTTGTAGAGCAGATGGCGCCTGGTTTTTCAAAAGAAAAGCAGAAAAACATAAAAAATGCCTTAGAAGGTGCTATAACAACTCATCAAATAGCAAAAATAATTAGACATTATCTAGAGCTTATAAAGAAGTATAAAATGTTTCAATTGGCAATGATCATACAAATGCAAATTCCATTAATATCTGAAATAGCAAAAGCTGCAATGAAGGCAACTTATGCCTTTACTGAAGGTGTACCAATAGGAGATGGCATTGGACCTTTGGTAGCAGCAAATCTTATTAAAAAAGATAAACTGAAAGTATTTGAAGAAGATGAGTTTGCAATTGCTAAATCAAAAATAAGTGGGAAGGATGTTTGGATAGCAAAAGCTTCAGGACCTGGAGCAACTACTGGATATCCTGGAAAATTCTTGATAAAGTTCTTTAAAAAGCAAAGAATTGATAGAATAATAACAATTGATGCTGCTCTAAGATTGGAGGGCGAGAAAACAGGAATAATAGCAGAGGGTGTTGGAGTAGCAATGGGAGGCAGCGGTGTTGATAGATATGAAATAGAAGAAATTGCTGTTAAAAAGAAGATTCCTCTTGATGCTGTTGCAGTAAAGGTTTCCCAAGAAGAGGCTCTTATGCCAATGAAAAAAGAAATTTTTGATGCTGTTCCAAATGTAATTGAAAATATTAAAGATATACTAAAAAGAAAGAAGAAAGAAAGAGTACTAATAATTGGTGTTGGAAACACTTGTGGTATAGGAAACAGTGTTGAAGATTTAAAAGGTCTGAAAAAAAAGTTAGAATCTCACATAAAGAAAACTCAAGAAAAGGGAAAGAAAAAGAAAAAGACATCATGAAAAAGTTTATAAGCTTCCGAAACTTACTTCTCAAAGTGATTTTATGGCTCTAAGACCAGGAAGATGTTATCATAAATTAAAGAAAAAGCCTTATACAAGAGTATCTTTAAGAAAACCTAGAAAAAGCTATGTTAAAGGCGTTCCTGCATCAAAAATACAACAGTTTGAAATGGGAACAAAGAAAAATTATGCTTTAACATTTTATTTGCAAAGTAAAGAGAGTGTTCAAATAAGATCAAACGCTTTAGAGGCTGCAAGAACCACTGTAACAAAACACTTGAACAAAAATATAGGTCCTGAGAATTTTTTCTTTAAAATACTGGTATATCCTCATCACATATTAAGAATAAATCCTATGGCAACTGGAGCTGGAGCTGATAGATATTCTGAGGGTATGAAAAGGTCTTTTGGAAAACCGGATGGAACAGCAGCTAGGATTAAAATTAATCAAAAAATTTTCATGATTAAGGTTCCAAAAAATTCTGAAAAAATTGTAAAAGGTGCCTTTGAAAAAGCTTCAAAAAAATTGCCTGGCATTTATAGAATAATAAGTGGGTGATTGTATAACAATACTTGTAACAGGTGCAACTGGAAGAATAGGAAAATATCTTGTTAATGCTTTATTAGAAAAAGGAGAAAAAGTAAGGGTTCTTATAAGAAAAAGAATGACTGAATTTGAAAACGTTGAAACTTTCTATGGAGATTTGTTAGACAAAGAAGCTGTTAAAAAGGCTGTTGAAGGCATTGACACAATATTTCATTTAGCAGCTGTAGTTGACTATTCAGCACCTGAAGATTTAATGTTTAAAGTAAATGTTTTGGGAACAAGAAATTTATTAGAAAACTTTAAAGGAAGTAAATTTATTTATTTAAGCTCTGCAGCAGTTTTAGGTAAAAAATTAAAAGAATTTCCTGCAGACGAAAATACTTCTTATAATCCATCAAACTTTTATGGTAGAACCAAAATGAAAGCAGAAAAATTGGTAAAGGAAAAAAATGGTATAATAGTAAGATCTACAGATGTTTATGGTCCAGGATTTGAAGAAGGCTATTATTATGTGTTTAATGGGCTTGAAAATGGGAACATGCCTATTTTTGGTAGAGGTAAAAATATAATTCAATATATTCATGTTAATGATCTAATACGGGCTTTACTATTAACATTAGAAAAGGGCAAACCTGGAGAAATTTATACTGTGGCTGGAAAAGACATGAAATCGCAAAGAGAACTTTATGAAATTATTTGTAAATACTTAGAAGTTCCTTTTGTAGAAAAATATAAGTCAGTTGGTTTTGCCAAACTTTCATTAAAATTAAGAAAAAAAACTGGTTTTTTACCAGAACATATAGACAAATTATCCTCAAGCAGAACATTCAATCTAACCAAAGCAAAAAATGAATTGGGTTTTGAACCTAAGGTTGATTATGAAGAAGGTATTTCAGAAATGGTAAAGAATTATAAGAAATCAAAAGAGGAAGAGGAAAATATCACCGAAGAACAAAGTGAACAACAAAGTTAATGGAAAGACAACACCGTATCTTACTCCTTCTTTTATTACAACATTTTTTCTGATTTTTTTAATTTTATTAACCTCTTCTTTTGTTAAACCTCTTATGTATTTTTTATAAAGTTTTAATTCAGGTACGTCTTCTCCGAGCATATCATCAACTCTTAATTTATTAACAGGAATTTTTCTATTAAAACCCGCTTCAATAACCTTGGAAAACTTGTAAAAAATAAATAAAATGAAAATTAGTAAAAACAACAAAGAAAATAAGTAATTGAAATTTAACAATAACAATGAAAGCAATAATGGAATTAAAGTAATTGTAAATGTTATTGGGTCTTTAAAACCTTTAAAGAATTTTTTACTTAAATTCTGCTCTTTATACACAAAATAAAGAGAAAAAATAACAGACCAGAATGCGCCAATGAAAAAACTGTTTATGAAAAAACTGATTGCAAACGGAAAGTAAGTGTTAATTAAAGACAAATTAGGAACTAATACTGCTATTGCAACTAAAAGTTCACCATCGCCCCCTCCCCATTGCCCACCATAATACATTGCCAATCCAAAACCTAAGAATAAAGCACCAAATAAAAGAGAATTTATAAAATATGAGAAATTACCAGTAAAAATTCCTGTTAGAACATGTAATATTAAACCTGATATTATCATGATTATGCAAACTTTGTCTGGAACATTTGTTGTTTTCAGATCATACAGACCTGCAGCAAAGCTTCCAATTAACGAAACTGTAATCAAAACTAACTCAATCATAATTATATGATGTATTTGATATAGAAATATATAACTTTTTTGATTTTGATACTTTAGAGAAAATATTAAGATACTTTATAATATACTTTACAGTACTTTACAGGCTTTATTGAATTTTTTGAAAATTTTCAAAAAACAAATTTTTATTGAGAAATTAAATTTTTCTCGTTTTTGGTCATTTGGGGCTAAAAACGGGTTTTAAGACAAAAAAAGATGATAGATACTTTACGCGTTTGGTAATTAATTAACAATAGATTCTTTATATTTTTATGATTAATATATAAAGGTGAAAGAAATGAAAATAAAGAAAAACAGTTTAATTCTGCTACTTGGAAAAAAGAATTACTTAATCAGACCAATCAAATTTAGTTGTGAGTTTGGAACAACAGATTTGAGAAAATTAATTGGTAAAAAATTTGGATCAAAAATAAAAATTGGTAAAGAAAGTTTTACTGTTGTTAAACCCAATATAATTGATTTTCTAAAAAAAGCAAAAAGAGGTCCACAAATAATTCTTCCTAAAGATTTAGGTTTAATAGTATCAGTAACTGGATGCTCTCCTGGCTGGAAAGTTGTTGATGCAGGAGCTGGTTCAGGATTTTTAACATTGTTCCTAGGAAATTTAGGTTGCCAAGTTTATAGTTATGAAAAGGAAGAAAGATTCTATAACATAGCTAAAAATAACTTGAAGAAATATGGTTTGAAGAATGTTAAAATAAAAAATGCTGACATAACTAAAGGTATAAAAGAAAAGAATGTTAACCTTATAACTCTAGATATGAAAAACCCAGAAAAAGTTATAAAAAATGCCTTCAAAAATTTAAAATCTGGAGGATGGGTTGCAATTTATTCTATGCATATTGAAGAAGTGAAAAAAGTTTTCAAAGAATTGAAAAGATACGCTTTCACTGATCTAAAAATTGTAGAAAATTTACAAAGAGAGTGGCAATCAATAAAACAGTTTACTAGACCAAAAACTTATATGCTGGCTCACACTGGCTTCTTAACATTTGCAAGAAAAATGTAAACTAATTTATAATATTTTTCTTTTGAATCTCTTCTAATATCCACTCAGCACTTTTAACTAATTTCAAATTTTTAATTTCTTCGAGTGAAAAGTATTTTGCATCTAAAATCTTATTAGATTTTTTCATTTTATGGTTTAGAGGCTCTCCAACAAAAAAGAAAATTACAGTATGGTAGTTGTATTTTGGAAAAATGGCTTCTCTAAAGCCTAAGAATTCTTTTATGTTTATGTCCAAACCAATTTCTTCTTTAATTTCACGTTTTGCTGCATCTGTAATGGTTTCTCCAAAATCCACACCTCCACCAGGGAATATCCAATGTTCTTCAAAATCTTCTAAAACCTCTTTTACAAGCAGTATCTTATTTTCTTTCTTAAGAATAACACTTGCCACAACTCTTGGTATTTCCATGAAAATAGTTCTAATTCAAAATATTTTAAAGGATGGGCCCGCCCAGATTTGAACTGGGGTCGCCGGCTCCCAAAGCCGGAATACTAGACCAAGCTATACTACGGACCCGTATGAAGAATTATAGAACTGGATTATTTAAATATTAAGAAAAAAAGAAAAAGGAGAATTAAGAAGGCATTGATGGAGGTTCAGCACCAGGAGAACTTCCAAAAACATTTTCTCCTATTCCTCCACCAACTGATTGCATCAATGTTGGCAAAAGAAGATAACCAATTAAAATGCCTATTGCTAAGAAAATTAAAAGTAATATTATTGTACTTGTTTTCATTCAATCACCCCTCAGGAAGTGCTGGTGGCTGTATTGTGTTTGTTTGTAAATTACACGATGAACTTGCCTTAACTAAGATTCCATATCCCATTTTTTCGATCAAATCATTTTCTGTTTTTTCTAACCATTTTTGTGAGTCCGAATCCCAAGTGTATACCTTTTCAAATGTGCATGCTCCTTTGATGTTATTTAGTGTTTCACCAACCATATCTTTTGTTGTTCCAAGTAAATTCCAACCCTCATAAATTCTTAAAGCACTGTATGTTGAATAACTCTGCACTTTAAAACCTATGTTACAATATTCATATGAGTATACCCAGAATGAATGTGTACTTAGGTGCTCTAATAGTGCTTCGTAACCCATAATTCTTACTGCTTCTTCCAAGCTTGCATATCTTTTTCGATCTTGTAAGTAAACATATGCTAATGGTTTTTGTATTGCTGAGCAGGTTCCTGGCATGAATCTTGTTCCCTTCCCAGGCAAGCTTACCAGGTTCCATCCTTTCTTTAGCTCTATCTTAATTGTTTCTTCTTCTGGAAATGGTGGTGGTTCGGGTATTTGTACAAACCTTACATGTAGAACTCCTAAAACACTATCACTTACAGTTGGATCTTCTTTAAGGGTAGCTTTAACTGTAAATTTAAACAAAGCTTCATTTACTGCTGCTGGTTGAAGCTCGAATTCTCCCATCCTTTCAGTAGCAATTTGCTGACCTGTTATACTCACCGCTCTTTCTTCTACAGGAACTACTTCGCTTATCTCAGTTTTTCTTATAGCAGTTTCAATGCCTTGAGCTGTTCTTATGGGTGAGGGAAATACTTTTATTTCAAAGGTTTTAGAACTACCAGCCGGAACACTAACCATCTCTGGGAAGACTGTATGATATGGCAAACCATATACATTTATTACATAATTATAAATCCCAATTGAGCACGGTGATATAATTTCTGTTTCTTGAGCTACGATTCCACCAGTGATTGGTGTGACGATTTCAATTTGAGATTGCTCTGTAGTTTCAAGAGGACATGCTTGTGTTGGATGTTTATCCACTATTGTAACTTTATAAATGACCTCTTTACCAATTGAAGTAACCTGTGTTTCTGGTCTTAACAATATATCCACACCTTTCAAATACGCTTCTCCAACCTTAAAACTTGTTTCTGAATGTTTTGTTATTTCTGCTACAGTAGCAGTTGATTTAACATTGTATAAACCAGTTGGTGCATATGAAGGAATATTATAAACACCAACAAAATGATATTCATTTATCCTTGCACATGTATAAGTGCCAGTTGTTACAGACTCTGTGCAAGTTGGGGCAATAACACCAACTCTTCTCATTTCTACTTCGTGTCTCCTATTATTTGGGTCTATAATATGAGCTATTACTCTAGCATCTGCAAGATTTATTGAAGAATCTCCTACAAGTATTGCATCTATTCTTACATTTTCTCCAGAAGAATACCAATACCTATCTGTTTTTACAACGAATCTGAATTCTTTTGTTTCTTGAAAAATTGTGAATATACCACTGTTAGAATCTATAAATCTATCGAATCTTATTTTAACATTAAACGGTGTATCTCTTATATCTCCTGGCCCCAGCCTTGTAGCGATTGCCATACCCCCCGGAATTCTCATAGATACTGTAGCGAGCCATCTTGCCACACAGGGATAAGTCGTAGTAGTTTCACTTGTAGCAGTTACAGGACATGTTTCTACAATATCTAATCCATCTAGACTTACTATCATGTTTTTATAATCAATTAATTCAGCTTTTTCACCTACTCTTAAAGTAAAGGGTCTGTTAAGGTAAATAATTTGAACTTCTTCTTCTACAGGTGGTATATAAACTCTTCTTTCAAACCAATTGTTATTCTCGTTAAGTTCGTCTACAATATTTTGGGGGTCAACAAAAGCTTCTATATCATAATAACCAGAAGATATTGTACCACCAAGACCACTATAACCGTAACCTGTTTCAACACAACTTTCTCCAGAATTTAGATATGTGCATCTATTATCTTGATGATTACTAAGTTGTGGAATTAATATGTTTGAACTAAAACTAGAAGATGTTGTGCCTATATTTTTTATTGTAACTCGAAAATGAAGTTTTGTTGGACTTGTTGGATTATCAAGTGAATAATCTATTTTTTCAATTGTTAAATCTGGTTTTTCTTCTGTTTGATATTTAATTATTTCTTCGGCTATGTAATCAGTACGAACATTATCATCAATTACTCCATTAAATAAACTTGATGATGATAAAATGTAGGATAATTCAGCCATATTTCCACCGATATTTGAAACTGATGTGAAGTTTTTACCAGTTTGCCATGTCCATGTTCCAACATCTACTTCTGGGTAAAACTCTTTAATGTGTGATGGAAGCTTTAACTTGAATGAGAATGTACATGTTTCTGAACAATCATATCCATATTGTTCTGTGTTTCTTGTTGGTCCATTCCAAAAAAATATGTCATTGCCTTCATTTGTTGCACTTGGATCAGGAGTAATACTTGTTTTATCTAATTCGGCCCTAGTACCAATAAGAATGTCAACATAAACTTTTTCAAGTGAAGTAACTTCAATAGTAACAGTTTCTATATCACCGTTTATCTCAACTTTCCTATTAATTGTTGTACTAGATGGCCATGAAACATCTGTTTTTCTCCAAGCAAAATGATTATTAACACCACAATGTCCATAAGGTAAAACATCCAAATTTTCAGACCATGCTACAGTTGTTTTCTCTCCGTCCCAGCTCTTGCTACCGCTTGGTGACATTTCATCTAGCTCTCCTGAGACTGTGAAAGCCAAATAACTATCAAATATAGTAGAATTTGTAGAATGTGGACATATTTGCATTCCCCATCTTTTCTCAAATTCTGTTGTTAAACCTGAACTTACAAGAGGCGAATCGCCTTTATATCTATAAAAATGATCATCATAAGTTGAAAGACGTAAGTCGTATTCTGCGCTTTGAGCAAACGTTATATTTGTAAGAGCAAATAATATCAATGATACAGCCGTTGCTATTATTATGAATTTTTTATTCATAAAACAAATATTAAAAACTCAGCTTAAATACTTTTCTAAATTATTAGGTTAAAAACTAAAGAAGCCTCGAGCGAGGGTCGAACTCGCGACCTTTTGCTTACCAAGCAAACGCTCTACCAACTGAGCTATCGAGGCATAATAGAAATATAGGACGATAATATAAATTTATTTTTTACTTTTTTTGCCTTTCAATTTGGTGACTTTTATGAGTTTTTCGCACTTGGGACATTTTACTTTGAATCTAAATTTTGATCCTTTAGAAACTTTTCCCCACTCTTGTGTTACATAACTATAAGCATTACAAAAAGGACAAATTAATTCTATATGAATTACGTCTTCTCCTTTTATAGCTAAAGCTCTAATTTTTCCTTTGTTTTCTAAAGTTCTTAATGTGTGATAACTGCAATCTGTAGCAGTTAAATTTTTTTCTTTTATTATTTTTTGTATTTTGTCGAACATAAAAATCACTATGATTTGGCTATCTTAAATATTTATATCAATTAAACTTAAAAAGTTAACTAATTAATTACTATGGGGTAACAATATGAAAATATTAGAAAAAGTAGTAGAAACTAAATGTCTGTTATGCGATGCTCATGGTACTTTATACAACACAAAATTGGATATGCCCCCTAGATTTTTTTTAAACAAAGTTATCAACACTTTTAGAGAAAATGGTGATACTCATGAAGCTAGGGTTTATTTTGCAGAATTCGCTAAAGCAATTTGCAGTGATATGGATATAGGGCCTTTTAAACAGGCATTGCATCATATCATTGTTAGAAATACCACAGAACCTATTTTCAAAAAAGCAACAACAGATTACATAAAAAACCATAAATTCCCAGGCGTTGAAGAACTTATAGAAGCTTATAGAAATTCTGATGAAAACAAAAAATTTATAATAACTAGTAGGCATCCTTATGCAGAAACAGCAGCAGCGTATTTCGGAGCTGATGATTCTGTTACAAATAGAACAATCTTTGTAAATGGTAAATTCCGTGGGTCTTATGTTCCAATAAGAACAGCTGAAGATAAATTAAATGCAACAAAAAGAAAATTGGAAGAACATAATTTAAAATTTGAACATTGTTTCACTATTGTAGATGGAAAAAAAGATCTTCTACTAGCAAGGGAGTGTGCTGTCTTTGCAGCAAGCCCTCATGCAAAACGTAGTGTAAGAAGTGAGGCAGATTTTGTCATAGACTATACTGATTTTGCTAGAAGACTCCAACAAGAAAAGCAATAATAGAAACAAACATCGCAATTTTCATAATTTTCTGTGATTTTGTTGGATTAAACAGCAAAATAAAAGATGAGAAAATGAATATCAAGTCAGCAAAAATCACTAAAAGTAAATAATTTAGGTTGAGCAAATTGAAAAAATAAGGTATTGGAGTAATTGCAATTGCAAATATTACAAAAAAGATCGCGATCCATGAAGAAAAAATTCTTCCTAGGACTACTGGAATTGTTTTTGCACCAATTTTTCTATCGCCTTTGATATCCTCTATTCCTTTAGCAATTTCTCTGCCTACATTAGCCAGATAAGCCATGGAAAACAAGAAAATAATTGTTGCATTTATATCAACAAACAGGGCCCCAAACAAGAAACTGGAAGCTGCTAGCCAACTGTCTACAAAATGTCCTAAAAAAGTGCTTTTAATTTTCCAAGCATACACAAAAGCAATAAATGTGTTTAACAAAGCCAGTAAAATCATTTCATAATTTAAAAATAACATTGCCAAAGCATTGGCTATTACATATAATACAGCCGCATAAGCAATTGCGTTTTTTCTTTTTATCTTTCCAGAAGGTAAAACTCTTTTTGGCTTGTTAATTTTATCGATTTCATAGTCATAGTAGTCATTAGTCACATTTCCTGCTCCAGCAATTAAAGAAGCCACTAAAATAGCTATGAAAATTTGAAATGGTTCATAATAACCTACAATTAAGGATCCTACTAAAACAGCAAAAGCTGCTAGAAAAACAACTGACGGTCTTAGAATCTTTATATAAGAAGTCATTATATCTTCCTTTCTTTAGATTTTGGCCTAAGTTGCTTTGAATAACACTTTCTACACTTTACTTTTCCGGCCTTGACTTTTCTAGCATCTGCCCTAATTTTAGCATTACACTTCATGCAAACAAAAACCCTACTGTATATCCTCTTTGTCACTGCTTCAACTCTTGTTTTTGGCATAAAATCACTTTATACATATATTTTACTAAAATTTATAAATCTACTTAAAACTTAAATAAAGAGAATAGCCAGTTAAAGAAATCTATAATTGGTTGGAATATATTTAACAAAACGTTCTGCTGCTCCTCGACTTCTATTGTTATTGTTTTTGCTACAGATGTTGAAAAATCAGGAGTATTTACAAAAACCTGTATAAGATTATCATCAGCACTTTGTGGAGTGAAATCAAAAACAAAGTCTTTAGAATCTGTTAAAGTTTCAGAAACAGAATTTTCCTTAAAAACAACTGTTATTTCTTGGGGCTCATCAAGAAGATTTGAAACTTTAACTTTAACTGAAATTGACTCCCCTGCAGAAGCAATTTCATTTACATCTAAATAAACCTCTATTGGTTTTTCCGAAACAACAGAAATGTTTTTCTGGTCCAAATATCCAGCATTATAAGCATAAACTTTAAAATCATAGTTTGGTGCTGTGAATTCTGCTTTTTTATATCCATATTCACCATAATCTGTAAATAAATGGGAGTCTACAGCAGAAACTGAAAATTTTTCTCCTGGTTTTAAGACGCTTTTTTCAACAACTAACTTTGAATAGCCATAGCCTTTGGGATTTAAAAGTAAAAGGGCACTTGTTTCTTCACCTGCATATGGAAAAACCCTTATATCGCATTTATAATTTTTTCTCTCGTCTAATGGGGGTATCTTAAAAATAGTAAAAACTGTTTTTTCATCACAAAAATAAACTATGTTTTGGGTTTCTATCAAGTCTAAGAAATCTTTACCACTTTCATCAATGCAGCTCTTATATTCAATTTTAGTTAAAAAGCATCCATCTGCTTTTAAATCTGTTTTTAAAACAGAATAATTGGCCCAGATGTTATTAACTAAAAGATCACTTGTCACATCAATAAATGGGTCTTCTTTAAATTCTAGAATTGTGAGCTCAGTGTTGACATTACCTAATTTGATTTTTATATTACCCATACCATTTGCGCTAACAGTAGTAAATGTCCAAGCACTATCTGGAAATGTAGCAAATTTTACATGAGTGGCATCTAAATAACCTACCTCAGACCAAACAGGATCTGCCAATATTCCATTATCTGTATAAATTTCAGTCCATCCATGAGGTTGGAACTCGTATGTTTCATAAATTCTTCCTGGATGCACATATCCAACAGCAACAGCAGAGTAATAACCTAAATCTCTAAGAAAAGAAACTAGCAAATTTGAGAACTCTTTACAAACACCTTTTCTAACTGTTAGGATTTCTTTTGCAGATAAATTAACATCTGTATAAACCCTATCATATTCTATATTTTCTCCTATCCACTTAGCTAAATAAGAGACCTTTTCAAAGTCATCTCCTCTTGCTTTTGAAGCTAGCTCAACTATTTCAGTATCTGCAGATTGAACAAGGTCTGTAGGCTCTATGAAATCTCTTAAAATTTTTTTATTTGTGGTTGTTCTCCTTTTCACATTAAGAACAGAATAAACACTAAAACTGACATTTCCTGCTGGATTTTTCCATTTTATTCTTAAAAGCCTATTGTCGTATTTATCATAAATAAAATTGTAAGAACAAGTATCACCAAAACAGGGACCTGAAGCATCATTAACACTAATATATTCTATTATTTGATAATCGTCTTCTTGTGGTATTGACAGATTTAGTTCTAAATCATAAATAGTACCAGTTAAATTTATAGAACCGTTTTGCACAATACTAACCCTCATCTCGCTGACTATTTGTGGGTTTGTTATTTCCACAGCTGAGACTTGAATCGGCATTAACAAAAATATTGCTAAAATCAACAGCCTTTTCATACCTTTAAATTTATTAAATTCACATAAATAATATTACTAGTGATATTATGGACTTCTCTATATGGACCGAAAAGTATAGGCCAAAAAAATTAAGAGACGTAATAAACCAAAAACATGTTGTGGAAAGGTTAAAATCATTTGTTAAAGAGAGTAGAATACCCCATATGATTTTTGCAGGTCCTCCTGGAACAGGAAAGACTTGTTGTGCAATTGCCATTGCAAGAGAAGTTTTTGGAAATAATTGGCAACAAAATTTTCAAGAAACAAATGCCAGTGATATGCGCGGAATTGATGTAGTAAGAACAAGAATTAAAAATTTTTCAAGAATAAAACCAATTGGAGAATCATTTAAAATAATATTTCTTGATGAAGCTGATGCTCTAACCTCTAATGCACAAAATGCTTTAAGAAGATTAATGGAAATGTACTCCGATGTAACAAGATTTATTTTAAGTTGTAATTATTCTTCTCGAATTATCTCGCCCATTCAAAGCAGGGGAGTAGTTTTTAGGTTTAAATCATTATCTAAAGAAAATGTTTTTGAATACATGAAAAGAATTGTAAAAGGAGAGAAGCTAAAAATAGATAAAGAAGCTTTAGACACAATACACCTAATTTCTGGTGGAGACTTGAGAAAAGCAACCAACATACTACAAGCATCAGCAATACTGGGAAAGAAAATCACTAAAAAAACAATCTATGAAGTTGCTGCACAAGCAGAACCTAAAGAAATTACAGATATGATAAATAATGCTCTAAACGGGAAATTCCTAGAAGCAAGGGAAATTTTGAAAGGTCTATTGTTAAAAAAGGGTATTTCTGGACAAGATTTAATAAAAGAAATTTCAAACCAATTGTACAAACTTGATATTTCTGATAAAGATAAGATTGGGCTTGTTGAAAAGGTTGGTGAATTTGAATTTAGGTTAAATCAAGGTGGAAACGAACAATTACAACTAGAAGCTTTGTTATCCCAATTTGCTCTTTATAAAAAGTGAAAATAAATGCTCATTGAAAAATATAAACCAAAAAGACTAGTAGAAATTGTAGGTCAGAAAATTATTATTAAGAAAATTATTGATTGGCTTAAAAGATGGAAACCAGGAAAAGCTCTGTTACTATATGGGCCAACAGGTATAGGAAAAACATTAATAACAGGAATCATAGCCAAAGAGAATAAGTTTAATTTAATAGAGGTAAATGCAAGTGAAAGAAAAGCCACTTCTTACATTAGAGAATTTTTATTACCAGCTTCCAAAGAAGGCTCACTATTAAATAAAAGGTTAATATTAATAGATGAAATTGATTCTTTTGGTGATAGGGGAGCAATAGCTGAGATTATTAAAATAATAAAACAAAGTATTTATCCTGTAATCATAACTGCAAATAATGCTTATGATAAGAAATTAAGAACTTTAAGGAATTACTGCACCCTATTAAGGATTAACAGAATACCTGTAAATCTAATAGAAAGAGAATTAAACAAAATAGCTTTAAAAGAAAAAATAAAAATTAGTAAAGAAATGATAAGAAGAATTGCTGTTGATTCTGGTGGTGATATAAGATCTGCAATAAATGATTTAGAGGTCTTTTCTAAAAATATAGAATTTGGATTAAGAGATAGGGAAAAGGATATATTCAAAGTCTTAAGAATAATATTTCAATCAAATAATTTGGGAAAAAGTTTACAGGCAATAGTCGAAAGTGATAAAGATATTGATGAAATAATTTGGTGGGCAGAACAAAATATTCCCAAGGAATTCAAAAATCCTAAAGAAATTGCACAAGCCTTTGAATTGTTGAGTAAAGCTGATTTGTTTAGAAGTAAGATAATTATTAATCAAAATTATAGGTTTAAAAAATATATGAGAGATTTAATAGCTGGAATCACCCTAATTGGGAACAATAAAAAATTTATAATGTATAGGCCCCCTGACAGATTAGTTGTATTGGGAAGGACAAAAGCTCTGAGAAACAAAAATGAGGAGTTATACAAAAATCTAGGAAATGTCTTGCATTGTTCTAAAAGAAAGGTAAAAGAACAAATGCCTTATTTGAATATTTTTTTAAAGAAATGATTTAACCTTTATTCATTTCTACTTGAATTTCTGTTTCATTTAAAGCTCTATCCCAAATTCTAACTTCATCTATTATGCCATCAAAAGTTCTGTTTGTGTCTACAACCCAATTACCTACTCTCAAATTTAAAAAACTATCATCACCAACATTATTTTGGCCTTGTCGATAGATGTTTGTGTTTGGATAACCATCAGTATACATTGTAATATTTTTAGTGGTTCCATCGTAAACAAAAGCAACATGATGCCAGTTGTTAAGTGATATTCTTGAATTTGTATAGGTCGCAGCATTATCGTCAGCACTCCCTGCACTTCCATGCTTTACAATTGCAAAAACATGTACAGCACCACCAGTTTCATCACGCAAACTAAATGTATATCCTACACCCCTGTTATCACTAGTTGAGTTTGACTTATCAACTATTCTCCCATAATTATATTCTCCACGTGATCTAGGATATATCCATGCCATAACTGTTATTGCGGTCTTACCATAAACATTTAGAGAGGGATGTGCTGCAACTCTCACATAATCATTATCTGCATCAAAATCTAAAGCTTTTCCAAATTTGCCATCAACCCATTGGGGTTCTGAATCAACTGGCAACAATCTTCCATCATTGCCATAATCAGATTTATCATAAGTATATATTCCAGAACCTTCATCAAAATTTAAGTAAAGCACACCGTCGAAAAAAATTGGCAGTTCTTCGTATTCAAATCTTGTTTTAATTTTCATTTCTTTTGTTTTTAATTCAAAACCAAAAGATGGTTCTCCATCTGGGTAACAATCTTCCCCAATATATTCATTGCTAATTGCTGTGCAATCAACATAAATACCATAAGGCGGACTACCACCAATTAAACCAATACGATATTCATCAATTGATTTACCATTACTTAGACTGTCAATTGTTTCATCGATTTCTAAAGAACCATCATACCATGCCTTTGTTTTCGAATCTGTAGAGTTTTCATACCAATAAAGTTCAAAATAATGCCAGTCTTTATCACCAATATTAATAACTGAAGAATAAAAATCCTGAGCAGAGGGTTCAAATCTAACTCGCAACATATAATTGTATTTTCCATTATAAAATCCGTCGTTGTGTAGTCCTAATTTTAAAATTCCAGTAGAATCATCATATAATGAAATAAAATAATGAGCACCAGTTGAAGGCAGTGTATAAAAATTTATATATACTCTAACATAAACTTCACTTAAGCCTGGTAATTTCTTATTAACATACTCGATACCAGTACAATTTAAACTAAAATCACCATGATATTTTTCTTCGTTAACCACTTCCGGAGTTCCAATGTCATCTGTCCAATCAATCAAATAGCTCTCAAAACCATTTGAAAAAATTAAAAACCTACTATCAAATTCTATTCCTTTTTTTATTAACTCTTGTTTAAAAAATTTTTCTGAAAAATTCATGTCCTTTATTACCTTTTTTAAATCTCCATTACTGCTATAATTAGAAGCATGAAAATTTCGCATAAGGCTGTCTTTTATGCTCTGAACATAAGAAAATTCTTGTTGTTCTTCAACTTTAGTTAATTTAATTTCACTGAATCCTCTCAGATATTGGAAAGTGAGTATAATAACATATATCATTATCACACTTGCAATAATGAAAAATTGTGCTTTCATTATTTCACTTTATTGATTTAACAGAAGCTTTAGCCCCACAAGCCTCACATTTTAAAAAACTTATTCTATCTTCTTTTATGAGTTTTGTATCCGGTTTTCCACATTCTTTGCAAAGAACATAATCCTTTACATAAGTTTCTAATTTTTTCTGTATCAAGTCTCTTGGGATTCTTGACTGAAGTATTGCCCTGTTACCATCGAAATTTGCTGGTGTTGCTAATTCTTTTGCTAAGAATTTTAACAAATGTTTAGGGTCTCTTCTTAAAGTTTGGTATATTTGAGAAAAATTCTTGATTAGAGTTTGATTTCCTTGAACAATAGTTTCAACTTCAGGGACTTCAAATCTTTCTGAGGTTTTTACTGTTTCTGGTAATTTTTCATATGCTTTATTTAATAAATCTTCATAATCCATTTTATTCACTAAAATTATATTTCTTCAAGCTATTTATATAATTCTAAAATTTAGTATTTGTTCTGGTATTTCATCTGGAGTTAAGGCCTCATTGTAAATCCTTACTGAGTCTATTGTTCCATTAAAATTAAAATCATAATCAAAGGGGTTTCCAGAGTATTTTGCTACGAGTAGGGCAGGGTTTCCACTAGGCTGTAGATCCCCAGCAAAGTCTTCATAAGCATCTAGAACACCATTAACATAAAGTAAAACATGACTTGTATTCACAGTTCCAAGAACATGATACCATTCTCCAAGAGTTGTAATAGTTTGCCCGTTAACTTGTACTTCTCCTAAGACTGTACTATTAACTCTAAAACTAAACGCATGTCTATGTGGATCAGAGCCACAGTGCGGTCCTCCATCATCCCGACAACCTAAAATATCTAACCAGTATCCACGGTAATTAGAAACCATGTGTTGCCATTCATAATCGGAGTCTTTGCTGCTATTTCCCATTGGTTTTACCCAAGCCTCTACAGTAATCTGATCCTCAGTAATATCTAGGCTCTGTGAAAGTGGTATATAGGCATAGTCATAATGGCCGTCAAAGCTTAAAGCTTTACCAGATTTACCATCCACCCATTTGGGACAACCAACAGTAGGTGGGTCAGAACAAACTTCTGTTTCATTGTATAATGTTGCATTGTTCCCAAACCCAGATCTATCATAAGCAATTGTTCCTGAGTCCTCTTCAAAATCCAGACCTAATACAAATGATTCAGGTAATGAAGTTACTAAAGCTTCAAAATATGTTAAAGTTTCTGTGTTTGGATTAGTTATTCTTAAAGAATGTTGACCACTAGAAATATTTTCAACGTCTGTTAAAATTACGGTTCCTGTTCCTCCTTCTCCTATTGAAATTGGATCTAAATCAAAATCTATTAAGTTTTCATCAACATAAATATTTAAAGAATCATTCGTTATTACGCCTTTACCACAGTTCCTAATAAAAAACTTATTTCGATACGCTTCTTCTATTTTCATACACGAAGTCAAAACTTCTAAAGTTTCTTGTGTACTCTCTCTTCCTGTTTCTCCAAGTTCTGTAAAAAACCCACTTAAGAAAAACCATACTGTTAAACCTATGGCAACAACAATAGCTAGAATTATGATTAAGTTTATTAAACTTACAGCGCCTCTCATAAGAAATATTTGTTTTATATTATTATAATTTCTTTATTTTTCCAGGAGTGGGTTCAAAGCAAACTCCACTTTCTAAAAGATCCTGGATTGCAAAATCAACATCATTCTCAGATAAACCAGATTTAGTTAAAATTTCCTGGTAATCAGCTCCTTTACCTTTGTCTAAATTTTCAATTAAGTTTAAAATCTTACTTTTAATTTCAGATGAACTAACAACCTTTTCCTCAGCAATGTTTTCTAGTATTTTTTGAGCTTCTAAAATTCCTTCAGCATCTCCTAAACTCATAAAACGCTTAACTACTGTTTTTAATTCATTTAAATCAGAAGTTTGTTTTTGCACTTCTCTGACCTTCTTTATCTTTTCCCTTTGTCTTCTAAAGATTTTTTCTAATTCTAAAAGCCTAAGAGTTTCAAAATTAGGATCTGATCTTTTTAATATTTCAGGTATTATGTAAATCTCTCCATTGTACTCTCTTATTTTTCCAAAAACATCAACCAAGTCTCCTTCTCCAAAACCATCAAATATCTTAGTATTAACAAAGGCTTTACAACGAATAGTATCTGTGGAATCATCTAAAGTTATGGTTGCGTATCTTTCATCAGGACTTATGAACTTGTCAACTATCAGGCCTAAAACCCTTACTCTTGATAGCCTTCTTCCTAAATTAGTTAGAATGTAACTGCTCACAAAACCTTCTTTTTTCACAAAGGTTCCATTTTCTATTTCTCCAATCGATGCTTTTTTTGCAGTTAGTCTTTTAACTTCCATAATTATCTTATCCTCTCTATATAATTTAACTTTGGCTCAAATATAGAACCTTCAGATTTTAATCTTCTTAACAATTCTTCTGTAGTTCCAACCTTTATTCCTTGATCTTCAGCTGCTGCTATTATTTCTTCTTTGGGAACAGGCTTTCCAATTTTCTTTTCAAGCATGTCAATTATATCTAATATAGTATGGATCTTACTTCTTTGGGATGCAGGAACACCTTCTGTTCTATCAATATCAATTTTTCCAGTTTCATAATCATAACCTAATTGTTGAATAGAAAATCTCATCACATTAACTGACCTTTCAGCATCTTGAATTTCAACTTTGTTAGAAAGTCTTATCTTGGCTGCTGCTTCTGCTAGTCTCATTAAGGCCTCATTCTGTCTCAAGGTTATTGCAACAGTTTCTTCTCCAGAATAAAGACCCCTCATATCAATATAAAAATTTTTCAATCTTTCTGCTGCCTCTCTCGTCATTTTAGGTTTACAATTTTTTCTTGCATAAGCTATGTATTTTCTTAAGAATTCAGGAGATATCAATGGTTCTACTCTGCTTGGTTTCAATCTTGTTTCTAAAATATGAGTTGCTAATTTTTCATCCATTTCTTTATCAGGAATGTCTTTTAGAGCAAATTTTAAATCAAATCTAGCTAGCAATGTGTCTGGTATATCAACCTGCTCCACAATTGGCCTGTATGGATCGAATCTAAAAAATTTAGGGTTACAGCCTGCTAAAACAGAAACCTGAGCAGGCAGAGTTGCTATTATTGATGCTTTTGCAACTGAAACTGTTTGTTGTTCTAGTCCTTCATGCATTGCAATCTGATCTTCCCTAGACATTTTGTCAAACTCGTCCACAGCCAGAACTCCTTTATTTGCTAAAACCATTGCTCCTGCTTCTAACATCCAGCCTCCGCCAAATTCCTCATCTTTTACAACTGTTGCTGTTAATCCAGCAGCTGTTGTTCCTCTACCAGCAACATACTTTCCTCTTGGAATTATAGATGATATTAACTTTAGCAACTGGCTCTTTCCTGTTGAAGGGTCTCCAACTAGCAAAACATGTATGTCTCCTCTGATTCTTGTTTTGTCTGGAAGATTATGGGGAACTCCTCCAAACAATTGAAGTGCAATTGATTCTTTTATTCTATCCATTCCATAAATAGAGGGCGCAATAGAAGCAACTAACTTATCATAAATTTCTGGGTCACGAGCAAATTCTTTGATTTTTTCCTCGTCTTCAGGACTTATTACAACCTCTTCCCATTCTATTTCGGTTGGTTCAACATAATTAGAGTCAATATAAATGTCCATCTGTGTTCTTAATTTACCTCGTCTCATTTTTTTTATTTCTTTAACAATACCATTGATTTTAAGCCTGTTTCCAGGATCTGTTTTTCTTTGCATTTCAGGAGTTGTTAAATCCTCTTTAAGATAAACAGAAACCTCCCCAGGCTTTTCTGCTGTAACTACCTCAAATGGTTCTTCAACAAATATCCATCTAGAATCAAAAAGCTTTCTATCAACTAAAACAAAACCACCCTTTCTTCCACACTCAGGATTATCACACCTAATGGGGGGTGTTAAAAATCTTTCTGTTTGTTCTACCTCCATTTTATTTCCACATTCTGGACATTGATAAACAGCTATACTCACCTCAGGCTTAACTTCAGATGCTCTTCTAACAATTCCATCCAAACAAACAAATTTCCCAATATGCTCTGATCTTAAACTCCTTATTCTTTTGCTAAATCTTTCTGGTAAATTCTTGAATCTGGGTTCTATTTTTACATCCTCTTCTATTAAATCCATAGCTGTAGTGGCCTCTCTAGCAGCTTTCAAAACATTTTCAGGATCATTCAAAAGCTTATCAGCCAATTCTGGATCAAACTTATCTAACAAAGAGAAGTCAACTTCTATTGATTTTTTTCCTTTTAGAGCAGCTGCTGTCAAATCATTTACATAAAATTGCCTAAAAAACTCTTCAAACTTTTCCGGTTCCATAAAAACAATTATTTTATTTTCCGCAATTTCCTATCTGCCTTTGCCACTGCTCTTTTAACGTCTTGTATACTTCTTCCACCTGTACAAATAATTTTACCACTACCAAAAAGAAGAAAAGTGACTCTTGGATCATCCATCCGCATAACCAAACCAGGAAACTGTTCTGGTTCGTATTCTGTGTTTTCCAAAGTAAAAGCAATATTATTGAGATTTAGTTCTCTATCAAGCTTTGCTGAAGCAACAATATTTTCCAATTGAACCTTGTAGTTTTTAGGAATTTTTATACTAAGTCTGTTCATTCTTTTTACTATTTTTGCTATTACAAGTTTTGCGTCTTTTGGAGATTTAGCTCCTGTACAAACTATTTTTCCTGATGAAAAAATCAAAGCTGCTGCTTTAGGGTCTTTTAAACGCATTACTAATCCTGGAAACTGTTCTGGTTCATATTCAATACCATCTAAATTAGCAACTAATTTCTCAAGTTTTATTGGAACTCCCAAAGAAGCTGATGCAACAACATTTTCTATTTTTATTCGAAAAGCCATTTTATCCCTCGTGTATAAAATAATACCAAATAAAATATTTAAAAGCCATTTATAAAGACTTCCTTAAGAAACGAAGGTTTTCGAATCACTACCCCTTTGTAACTATCAAAAAATTTAACCATTAAAAACCAATAAGAAGTATGAATTTGGTGGCTTTATTCTCTGGTGGCAAAGACAGCATATTTGCTATGTTTAAAGCTAAACAAGAAGGTCATGAGATAAAATATCTTGCTACTGTCCATTCTAAAAATCCTGATAGCTATATGTATCATACTCCAAACATTGGCCTAACTTTAAAACAGGCTGAAGCCATGAATATACAACTGGTTTCTAAAGAATCAAAAGGAGAAAAGGAAAAAGAAGTAAACGACTTAAGAATATTGTTAGAAGGATTGAATGTAGAAGGTGTTGTTTGTGGAGCCATAGCCAGTAACTATCAAAAACAAAGAATAGAAAAGGTTTGCAAAGAACTTAATCTAAAATTATTAGCACCTCTTTGGGGAATTGAACCAGAAAAACTTCTTAAAGAAGTTTTAGAAAACAATTTTGAAGTTATAATAACAGCAGTTGCTGCTGAAGGTTTTGATGAAAACTGGTTAAGTAAGAAAATTGATGAAAATTGCATAGAAGATTTGATTAAACTAAAGGAAAAATTTGGTATTAACATTGCTGGAGAAGGCGGAGAATTTGAAACTCTAGTTCTAGACTGTCCTTTGTTTAATAAAAAAATACTAATAAAAGAAGCTGAAAAAATATGGGAAAACAATAGTGGTGTTTTTGAAATAAAGGATGCTGAATTAATCGAAAAATAAATATAAACAACAAACATAATTTAGTATATGGTTTATTCAGAAACAATAAAAGTAAAGCTAAAGTCTCAAGATTTTGGAGACATAACATTTAAAGTTGAGGATATTTTAAAAGAATCTGAGATAGAAAATGGTGTTTGTAACATTTTCGTTGTTGGAGCTACAGGAGGCTTAGTTGTAAATGAGAACGAACCAATGCTTTTAGAAGATTTTAGAAAAACCTTAGAAAAAATATCTAGTTCAAAGCAACTTTACCAACATATGGAAAATGCTTATTCTCATATAAGATCAATGCTAATTGGAAACAGTCAATCCATTCCTGTAAAAAATGGAAAATTGTTGTTAGGAACTTGGCAAAATATAATGGTTGTTAATCTTGATAGTAGAACAAGAGAAAGAGAAGTTATTGTTACTGTTGTTGGAGATTGATTAGGTTATTTTCATGTCTGGTATGGAAAAGTTATTTTTTCTTTGCTAAAAACATGCCAAGTGCAACAAAAATAATACCAATAGCAGAGGAAGGTAAGTTAATCTCTAAAGATAATCCAAAAAATCCACCTAGATAATCAACTGCGTTGATAACAATTATTATAAATCCTAATATCAATAATAGATAGCCTTTTGATTTATTTTTCATATTATCGTTTTTTCTTTTGTTTCATAGGTGTAAACTGTGAAGTTGCTATAAAAACTATTCCTATTATTCCTAATACTGCTGGCCAGGATTCCAAATCCACTCCCAAAAAACATCGTTCCTGACAGAACATCATCAATGCTGCCAATAATGCCATTATTAAACCAGCTACAAACATTGTTTTGTTTATAACTATTCTTTTTCCTTTTTTGCGGGTATAAAACAAATATATAGCAATTAAAGCCAATGCTATTGCTACTATGGATATCAAAATTACTTCCGTCATATCTACAAATTAGAAGTCTTTATTTAAATA
>CAYGBE010000082.1:0-2509 GCA_964348065.1 uncultured archaeon | reverse complement strand
TCATCGCGTAGGTATCGAAGTCTATGGCCTCTGCCCGTCTGCGCAAAAGCGGGCTCAAGGCTAAGGCGCCAGCGCCAACGGCCATTCCCTTCACAAAGTCCCGCCGGGTGGGGTTTGAGATCCCCTTTCTTAGTTTCGATTCCTCCTTGGGGGTCTCCCTTCTTAGCATTTTCTTAGGACCAGTCATGGCTGCACCTCCTTTTCTCTTTGGCTATTGCAGAAACGACTTGATTTTCCTCCTCACTCACATTTTTTAACCCCCTCATAATTCTAAGAATATTCTCTGCTGCTAGATTATGAGGGCCGTCCTCGACATAAGTATAAGTAACGGTATCTATATATCAGGAAGATTGTTAGGCCCCTAAAAGAAGTAAAGAACTACTCCCTAGGGGCATGGCAGGCACATTTTGCAGCGTCTCTCCATCAGGAATTCCCCCTCTATACGCCACATAAGCGCACGAGGAAAGTCAGCTATTCAAAGGAAAGAACAACAATGTGCAGCTTTCTTTATCCTATTCGAAATGCCTACATATTATTCGAATACAATTTTTTGTCAACAAAAATTTAGTTTATCTTACGAATTATATCATAAATTTACAAAAATATTATTAGGATAGTAAATACTGTGCCTAATTTCAACGAAAGAAAAAGCTAATTGGGGTTTCGCTCTTTCAACTGTTTTGCCATCTTTTAAGCTTGTGCTGATTTAAGTTCAAGTCTCTCATTTTGTCAAAGTAAGCAGGCAGCCCTTGGCAGCATTGCAGCGCTGCGCGGGAGCTTGAATATCGAAGGGAGCTGACTGCTTTACGCGCCCCTCGCTGTGCTGAGCGGTATCGTCAACACAGATTTGTAGATGGGGTTGATCCGGATCTCAACAGGACGAAGTAGAAGAAGAATTCGTACTTTCGGATCTCCAGTATTTCTCAAAATACTTCGTAGGTTGCGAGTTTTAGGTACAGTCGGTATCCTCGGGGGAAGGCTTATCACATGGTATGATCCTGACACTTGCTCAAGTTTCCGAGGGAACGGCCACTAAAAGAGTTCTTCATAATCCATTGCCCTCTCCCTTTTCGACTTTCTTCCTCCTATAAAATCTGACACCGCACCATCCGTGGGTCAATGAGGAGAGCAAAGAGAAGATCCCAGCACCGATTGCGCAATAGTATGATGGTAAGAAATATGTGTGAACGATTACCTTGGACATACTCCGATAAATGACGAACTGCCCCGATACTGGCTGACCTATTCTGTGAGAGGCAAAAAGGAGGGTTGCATAAAATCCCGCGATGTAGATCAACATCAAAACGCCACTCCCTGCGGTATAGAGTTTTCCCTTGTTTCCAGCCATAGTACTCCCCCAAAAAGCAAGGAAAAGGTATCCTGATAGGGCCAGAAGCAGGATCACGACCACTAGAACGGGTGTCTCGATAATATACTTCCACCCTTCTGGTGGAAGATTATGACTCAAGATGAACGCGTATGCGTCAATGCTATACCTCCCTTCGCCGACGCTTGCATGCCACCAAGGACTAAAGACACTCGCTATGAAGGCAACTCCTGCCAGAAGCCCCAAGGGGTTATAGAGAGTCAAGTGATGAAAATGCCCGGGGAAGACCCTTAAAAATCCCCGAAATCCCGTGATATCTTTACCCTCTTGTTGGAACCTCCTTCGAGCCGGATCGTCTATCAGGATCCTGATCAAGGGGTTAAATAATTTCATTTTCCGCCCCTTTAGTTATTAGTTGGGTTTGAAAGAGGATTAATCCTGATGGGTGAGAATCGAGGAGGCTTTTAAGAATTTGCCCTTTTCCTCACAGTTTGTTTCATTTCCCCACAATGGGGTTAAGCTTTGCGAAGCGATGTAAATAAGCCGAATAAAGCAGCTACGGGCTCTGGGATTTCTGACAGGACGAGCCTTCGCGTCAGCAAAAGTTGATGAAAAACTTTTAGAGTTATCCATTTAAATCAGCAACCAGTTCGCGATATGTAACCGAAAAAGAATTTTCTTGTCAACAAAAAATTTGACTTTTTTTTCGAAATATATCATAATCTTGCAGAAATATTACTATAATAGTATATATTTTATTTGATTTCAACGAAAAAAACACCTAAATGATGTGTGCTTGCTGACCGGTATCGTTTACACATATTTGCTGAATATGTCCAGAATTCGTACTTTCGGATCTCTAGTGTGTTTCGAAGTTCCTCGTAAGTGGAGAGCTTAGGGATACCCTCGATATCCTCTGGGGAAGGCTTATCAGGCGGTATGATGCTCACATTTGCCCGGGTTCCCGAGGGAAAGACCATTGAAAGAGTTCTTCATAATCCATTACCGTATGCCTTTTCGATTCCTTCGAACCCTGGGGAGTCCCCAAAAAAAGCCGGGGGCCTACCTGTTGGGCTATTAATCTGAAGGCAAACTGAAAATAATTAAGGAGGATCAAATGGCCAAACAACTACCAACTCAAGCACAGGTGGTTATCATCGGCGGGGGCATCGTTGGTTGTAG
>CAYGBE010000081.1:0-41801 GCA_964348065.1 uncultured archaeon | reverse complement strand
GCAGATATAATTTTAGTGAGAAATGACCCTAGAGATGTCGTTTCTATAATTGGTTTAGCAAAAGCAACCTATGGAAAAATGAAACAGAACCTTTTATGGGCTACAGGATACAATGTTGTTGCGATTCCTTTGGCAGCTGGAGTTCTTTATAATCTTGGGATTCTTTTAAGTCCAGCAATAGGTGCAATTCTAATGTCGTTAAGCACAATAATTGTGGCGATAAATGCTAGATTTTTGTCAATTAAAAAGTAACTTTAAATAGATGAAATACACTTATACTTCTATGAAATCCAAAAATTCAAAGAATAAACGTTTTGTACTTTCTAAACGCCTCATTGGAGACGTGGACGTTTGAAGAAGTAATATTTAAATTCCTATTTCTAAATTGTAACTATGAAAATTCCGTTAGATAAAACATGGAAATTACTAAGTCCGAGAATTACAGTACTAATTACAACAGTCGATGAAAAAGGAGAAATTAATGCAGCTCCTTACTCATTTGTAGGATCTATGAGTTTTAATCCTCCTTTAGTTTGGGTAGGATTCAGGAAAGGTCAGGTAAGGCACACGTATGATAATATAAAGAAAACAAAAGAATTTGTAATAAATGTTGTTTCTGAAGAATTCGCGAATGAAGCTGTTGAGTGTGGAAAAATCACTGAAAAATGCAACGAACTTGAAAAACTAAAGCTAGAATGGGAAGATTCAGAAATTGTAAAACCTCCTAAAATCAAGAAAGCCAAGATTGTTTTGGAATGTAAATATAAAGAAGAATTTGATATTGGAGGTTCTCATAGAATCATAATTGGGGAAATTGTTAATGCAGTTGCACAAGATGTTAATGAAAATTTTAATCCAAATCAAGAAAAGATGAAAACGATTTTTCATGGAAGTGGTCCTGATTTCTATAAAATAGGAAATCATATAGAATTAGATTGGGATAAGTAGAAGTGATTAAATGAATGATACAGCTTTAGTAATAGTTGATGTTCAAAATGATTTTGCTGATGAGAATGGATCTTTTTCTAAACTAGGTAAAGATATTTCTTATATACAAAAGATGGTTTTAAATCTTCAAAAAGTGATTGAAAGGGCTAGAGAAAATGGAATTTACATAATTTTTATAAAATCATACTATTCTAGAAGATATTGGAGCAGTGAAAATCCAATCTGTCAAGAAGGAACTTGGGGAGCAGAACTATATAAATTAAAGCCTAAAGAAAACGATGCAATATTGAGTAAACATACGAATGACGGATTTTTCGATACAGAATTACATTCGATTCTAAAAGAAAAAGGGATAAAAAACCTATTATTCGCAGGTGTAACTACAAATGTTTGTGTAGACACAACTGCTAGAGGAGGAGTTGCTAGAAGGTACAATGTTACTATTTTAGAGGATTGTGTCGCTTCTGAGGACCAAGAATTGCATAGAACATGTTTAAAAAACTTCAAGACTAACTTTGGAGATGTTAAAAAATCAGATGAAGTGATTAAATGAAAGAAAATTGGGATATTTGGTACACAAAGGGCGCTCATTGGGAACTTAGTCAGCATCCTTCTAAGGCAGTTGATTTAATCTCACCTGAGTTGAATAAAGGTGATAAAATCTTAGATTTGGGTTGTGGGAGTGGAAGAGACTGTTTCTTTTTAGCAAGAAAAGGAGTTAAGGTAACAGGTATTGATATTTCCAAAGTTGCGATAGAAAAGGCAAAAGAGTTTGCAAAAAAGGAGAATTTAGATATACAATTTGATGTTGGAAATATTGAGGAACTGCCTTATGACAATAAATCTTTTGACAAAATCATATCAGCTTATACTATACAAGATACTGATATAGATAAGGTTTCAAAAGAAATGCATCGTGTTTTGAAAAATAATGGAAAAGCTTATTTATTAATAATTTTGATAAAAGAATTTCTTGAAACAAAAGAAAGAACTACAGACTTAGTTAAAGATGATATTTTAAATTGCTTTTCTAAACATTTTGATGTTATTAGAGAAGAAATTATTGAGAAGGTAGATGAAGCGGGTGAGGATGAACCTGCACATTTTCATAGAAATTTAGCTTTGGTTTTAAAGAAAAAGTGATTAATAACTAATGATAAACATCTATACCAAGACATAAACAATTTATATAAAAAATTAATCTCTGAATCTAAGACCATAAAGTGAAATATTATCTATTTCTTTCTTGTTTATTTTTGTATGACAACTCTGACATATTATAACCGAGTTTAATTTCTCAGTGCCTCCCCCAAATTGTCTGTCTTTTATATTTAAATAATCTAGGAAGTTGTTTTAACATGATTTTAAAAAAGTAAATAGAATAATGAAGCTACTCCTGCTAGAATAAGACCCTTATATAAAACAACTAAGAGTATCATTAATGTGAAAAATATAACTCTACCAAGCTGAATACCAATTTCTCTAAGTACTATAAATTCTACAAGATTTCCTTTACTTGCCTTATCATAAACTAGTGCGTGATAAGGTATGTCTTTAAAGGTATTTGTTATACCAGAAAAAGAGTTTATCAAAAATGCTTGAGGAGCTGTTGTTACAAATGATTTGAATAACCATATTAAAGATTGTAAAATAGAACCAAATTTCAGTATAACACTTCTTTTGATCTTGTCACATAACCTTCCAGCAATGAAAACAAATAATAATGAAAAGAATGTTGCAATAGAGGCTATTGCACCTAATGATAGATAACCCCCTACTATAAGAAAAACAAATATTGGCCAGATAACATTACCTGCACCATTTTCAACCCCATTACCAATAAAGACTAGAAAATTCTTCAGAGAAGATATTTTGAACAAATCTTTCAAAGAAACCTTTTTGACACCATGAATATCCTTTGAATAAAATATTGGTACCAAAGAAACAATCAAAAACAAAGAAACAAGAATGAATAGATAATAAAAGTTGGTGAAAGATATAATAACAGCACCAATCAGCGGTCCCACCATGTGTAAAACAGAGGTAATTATTCTTAATATACTTATTTCCTCACCTCTAATTTTTTTAACACTATATTTGGCAAAGTCCACATGAAACGAAATCCAGAAGAGTGCGTTATTGATTCCGTATATCATTGCTAAGATTCCTAATGGCCAACCATATGTTGGTAATGTATATAAGAGAATGTAAAAAACAATCAAAAATGGTATACTCAGTGTAAAGGCATGTTTAAATCCAATTTTCAGGGATAGTTTAGCAGCAAAAAAAGATAGTATAGCATTAGACCCATATAAAATTATATAGAAAATTAATACATCTGTTAAAGGATAACCAATTTTCAATAGGTAAATGGGAACAAATATACTTATCAAAGATAAGGCAAATGTTCTTATTGTAATAGACATGTACAATTCTGAAAGTTTTCTATTTAGGAAGTAGTGTATATATCTGTTAAAACTGAACATGGTTTTCACTTCTTTAAATTTACAATTTTCAGCTTAAAAACTCCCAGCTTTTAAATACTTTAGATTATAGAAAAATAAACTTTAAGTAAAACTTATGCTAACTAATGCTATGAACTCCAAAAATTCTAAAAATCAACGTTTTGTACTTTCTGAACACTTCATTGGAGACATGGCAGGCTTAAGAAATAGTTTCAGAGAAATCTTCTAAGAAACTCATAAAACTTTGTTTCTTTACTTCGTGTTTCACTTTTTACTAATTTATAGAAATTGTATATAAAAAATCCTATTAGGATCCATAGTAGTCCTGTATTTATTGCGTTTCTTTCTAAGAAAAAAAGTAATAAAAGAGGTAGAATCATTCCAAGTATTGACGTGTAAGGATACAAAGGTACTTTATAAGGTCTTCTTAGTTTAGGTTCCTTTATTCTAAGGAACAATAAACCAGAACAAACCATTGAAATGCATATCAAATAACCAAAATCAGCTATTGAAGCAACATACTCCACAGCATTGGTCATAATAAATAAACTTGAAATTAGACCACTGATTACTACAGCAATGAAAGGAGTGTTGAAATAATGACTCACTTTTCTGAATGCTCTTGGTATCATGCCGTCTCTTGATAGGGCATAGGCATTCCTGCTTGCAGCTATGAGTCCAGCATTCATAGAAGTTAAAGTTGCAAAACTAGCAGCAATTACTATTAATGGAGCTAAAGGTCCACTTACATCTAATAAAATAGTTTCCTTACTTACTATGTTTAAGGGAAACACATTACCAATTATCATTAAAGATGTTATAATATAAACCAAAGTTACAATAATTATAGAATAAATAAAAGCATATGGAAGGTTTATTGATTTTTTTGCTTCTGCTGAAACAGCTGCAACTGCTTCAAAACCAACAAAAAGAACATATAATAATGAGGCTGCAGTGAATATTGGAATAAATTTAGTTTGAAAGAATGCTCGTTGTATGTTGATTGGTCTAAAACCAGCTCCTAAATAAAACCAAAAAATTAAAAATACAATCAGTATGCCTAAGGTCAATACTTTTTCTATTCTAATAGATGTCTTCATGGTTATTACATTTATTATCATAAAAACAAACAGAAGAAACAAAGCCAATGGAATCGGATTTGAGTTATTAAACATGATTCCAACATACATAGAAAAACCTAGAGCTGAAAGAGCAACATAACCCATATTGCCTAACCAAACCAACCATCCTATTATAAAACTGCTACTCTCCTTTCCAAAGGCCCTTGATATCCAAGAATAACCACCGCCTTCCATTGGTAGAGAGGCAGCCAGTTCTCCATAATTTAAAGCTACTAATAATGTAATAATAGACGCTAGCATAAGAGAAAGAATTATTCCTAAGCCTGCAATATTTATTCCAAAAGGAAGAAGAACAAATATTCCAGCTCCAATAGTGGAACCTATAGACGATAAAAGAAGATCAAAAAAACCAAATCTTTTTTTAATTCTTACCGGCTTTTCGACTTCAGGCATAAATATTATTTCAATTGGCGGTACTTTAACCTTTACGTTCTATGATTTTGACAGTTCCTCTACCACCATGTATTTCTATAACATCTCCATCTTTGATCATTTTAGTTGCTACTTTAGTTCCAACAATACAAGTAATCCCTAATTCTCTAGAAACAACTGCAGCGTGGCATAATATTCCACCCTCATCTGTGATTATTGCTCCAGCCTTTCTCATGGCAACTATGTAATCTGGTGATGTCATTTTAGTTATTAGAATATCGCCTTCATTTATTTTGTCAACTTCTTTAGGTGAAGATAAAATCTTGGCAACACCTCTGAAATAATAGCTTTCTCCTCTGCTTGCCAGAACACCTTGGATAACTCTGCTTTGGTCAGTTTTCTTAATAACAGCATATTTTGATTTTATTTTTTCTGCTTCATCTCCTGTTATAATCTCCATTTTATCCATTATAAAATGGAGTATAAACAAGGGTTTTCTTTCTTTGATAATGTTTTTGTTTAGTTTATTTTCAATTAATTGCTTTACTTCTTTAGGTAAAAGCACTTTAACATCATATAGGTCCAAATTAAATCTTTTTGCAATTTCTTGTGCAAACAGTTCTAAATGGTGGTTAGCTATAAAGTTGTACGCCTTTCTTTTGTCTTGAATAATGCAGAAATCCTCCAAATTTTTTATCAATGTTTTATAACTTTCACCCAAACCCAATTTTTCAATAAAGTCTTTCTTTTCCCCTATTACTTTTTCAGTATAAGTGCTCATCTCGTTTAGTATTTTTTCTATGTCTTTGCCCTTTTTCATTTTTTCTAATTCGTGTTTGAAATAAGCTAAACCCAGAACTTTAGCTTCTAAATAACTGTTGTAAATCCAGTAATATTTTTTCTGGTGTTCTTTTAATGCGGTTTCTTGTTCTTCTTCATTTAATTTGGAAATTTCCAATAATTCTTTTTCTTCTTCCCTATAGAACGTTAGATCAATTTCTGTTGTAAGTTTGGCGAACACTTCATTATATTTTCTCACATCTTCTATTTTGTTTTTTAATTTTTCACCTAACCATAATTCAAGGGCAAGTATTACTAGTTCTACAGTCATTCCAATTTCCCAGAATTTGAAATAAATTTCTGTAAATTCATCAAAGAGTTTGTATAACTCCTGATTATCAACTTTTTCTATATCAACTTGTTCTAATTTTTTGAATTCACCTAATAATAATTTTACAACACTGTTCCATTTTTCCATCCAAAGTTTTTTATTATCAGGATTTATAATGTGTTCTTTGGTGAACTCTATACCATTATTCATAAAATCTTGGTTGTCTAGGATCCAAAGTACTTTTTTATTTTCAAATATAATAATTGATTCAGAATAGCAATAACCAAATATGTCATACATTTTCTCGAATGAAGATGGTATGGTGTAGTGCATGAATAAAGGGCAAGCATCAATTGGTCCCCATCTGAAAAGTTTTCGATTGGGATTTAGCATAAGAATATTTCGTTTGATATATTTTTAAGTTTCTATTTCTAAATCTAAAAAGTGAGTAAATGACTTATGATTATCGAGAAAAGAAAATAGTTGCAGTTTTGAATGAAGAACTGAGTTCTGGTCAGGCACTTAATGCTTTAGGTCATATGGCAGTTTCAGCAGGAAGATATGCTGGAGACATTATGGGAAAAGAAAAAATGACTGATGCTGACAGTAATATTCATACAGGAATTTCGAGATATCCTTTTATTGTTCTAAAAGCTTCTAAAGAACGTATAAAAAAAATTGTTAAAGTTGGAAAAGAAAGAGGTTTGTTTGTTGTAGATTATCCACAGGAAATGTTTGACACAGGAACAGATGATGACCTTGAAGTTGCTATATCTAAAGCAAAGGAACCTGAAATAATCTATCATGGTGTTATTCTTGTTGGTTCTACAAAAGAAATCTCAAAACTTACAGGAGATTTGAAATTGTGGAGATAGATTAAATAATCTTTAAATATTTGCAAAACACTTATACTTCTCATGCCTGAAGAAAAGATATTCAATATTCCTTTAAGAGATGCTTTTGATAAACCAAGAACTAAAAGAGCTGAAGTTGCTACAGACATTGTTAGAAATTTTCTAACAAAACATATGAAGTCTGAAAACATTAAAATGGGAAATTCCATTAATCAAGAAATCTGGAAAAGAGGCATTCAAAAACCTCCTAGAAAAATAAGAATTCATGCTTTAAAAGAGGAAAACATAGTTTACGCTGAATTGTTGGGTGTAGAAATAAAAACTCCTTCTAAAGAAGAATTAAAGAAAAAAGAGAAAAAGAGAAAAGAAAAAAGAGAAAAAATAAAAGAAGAAAGATGACAATACAAGAAGAAATTGAAGAGGAAGTTAAGGGTAAACCAAAAGAAACACCAGAAGTTAAGGAAGAGAAAAAAGAGAAACCAAAAGAGAAACCAAAAAAAGAAGAGAAAAAGGAAAACTTATAATAATTTAAATACTTCTTTTTCTAAATTCAAGACATGCCTTTCAAGTTTTTAAGAGCAAAGTTCCATGGAGATCCTAACATAGGTTTGTACGGTTTTGCTACTGATGATTATTGTTTATTAGGTTTAGAACCAAACAAAAAAATTCTAAAACAAATAAAGAAGACTCTAAAAACTAATATCAAATTTTCAACAATTGCAGGAACAGAATTGTCTGGTATATTCATAGCAGGAAATAAGAATGGAATTATTTTACCAAAAATAATAGAAGACCATGAGTTAAAAAATCTTAAGAAATTGGGTTTAAACTTGGAAATTATAAAATCTAGACAAACTGCTTTGGGAAATCTAATATTATGTAATGATAAAGGCTGTTTAATATCAGAAAAATTAAAAAGATTCAAGAAAAAAATATCAGACGCTTTGGATTGTGAGGTTGATACAGGAAAAATAATAAACTTAGATATAATTGGATCAGTTGCCACTGCTAGTAATAAAGGATGTTTATGTCATAGAGAAGCTAGAGAAGAAGAGATGGTAAAAATAGAAGAAATATTAAAAGTTAAAGTTGATGTAGGAACTGTTGGTTATGGTAGTCCTTTTATAAGGTCAGGTTTAATTGTTAATAGTAAGGGAGTCATATTTTCAGAGCTTTCAACAGGTCCTGAAATAGGAAGATTTGAAGAGGTTTTCACATGACAAAAAAAGAAGACTTACAAAAAAAATTAATAGAATTCCAAATTTTAGATGCAAATTTTAAAATGTTACAAGAAAAGGCAGCAGTTGTTAATCAAAAACTAGAAGAATTACAAAAAACAAAAGCTTCAATGGAGGAGTTAGGAAAAACAAAACCAAATAAAGCTTTAATTCCTTTAGGAAGTGGAAATTTCGCTTATGGCAGCATAGAAAATCACAATGATATAATAGTTGGAATAGGAAGTGGGGTTGCTGTTAAAAAGAAAAGGCAAGAAGCTGTAAAAGTTTTAGATAAAAGAATTAAAGATGAGGAAAAAAGTCTAGATGACATATTAAAACAAAGTTCAGCTTTTGTTATACAATTGGAAAAAATTCAACAAGAAATAGAAAAGCTACAAAAGTGATCTAATGTTTGGATTTTTAAAGAAGAAATTAAAAGAGGGAATAGACAAAATTTCTAAAGCAGTATCTAAAAAAGAAGAAGAAAAAATAGAAGAAGCTGTTGAGGAAGTAAAAAAAGAAGAAAAATACATAGAAGAATCTAAGAAAGAACTTGTAGAAGAAGTTAAAGAGGAGATTGAAGAACCAGAAGAAGTGCCCGAAGTCGAAGAAAAACCAGAAGAAGCCGTTGAGGAAAAAGTTGAAGAAGTAAAAGAAGTAGTTCCAGAAATTATTGAAGAGGAAAAGCCTGAGATTGTAGAAAAAGTTGAAGAGAAACCTGAAGTCGTAGAAGAAGTAAAACCTGAAATTGAGGAAATACCTAAAGAAGAAATTAAACCAGAAGTCAAAAAGGAGAAAAAACCAGGTATTCTAAAAAGAATTAAAAGAAAAATAAAACCTAAAAAAGAAGTTAAACCAAAAGTGGAGGAGCCAAAGAAAAGAAGTATTTTAGAAAAAATAAAGAAAAGAGTAACCGAAAAGAAATTGAGTGAAGGTGATATAAAAGATCTTTTGTATGAGTTGGAAGTTAGCTTAATAAGTTCTGATGTTGCCGTTGGAGTTGCTGAAAAAATCTGTAATGATTTAAAAAATAATTTAGTAGGAAAATCCATTAAAAGAAAACAAATAGAGAAAATAATTAAAGAATCCTTTAGAAAATCAATACTTGAAATATTAGATGTTGAGACTTTTGATTTATTAGAAAAAGTAAAAACTAAAAAACCGTTTCTAATTGTTTTTCTTGGTTTTAATGGTTCTGGTAAGACAACCACAATTGCAAGAATAGGTCATATGTTACAGAAAAATAATATTAATTGTGTTTTTGCTGCAGGAGATTCTTGGAGAGCAGCTGCTATTGAGCAAATAGAAGAACATGGTAAGAAACTTGGAATAAATGTTATTAAGCATAAGTATGGTGCAGACCCAGCTGCTGTTGTTTTTGATGCTGTTAAGCATGCTCAATCAAAAGACGTAAATGTTGTTCTGGCAGATACTGCAGGAAGAACACATGCGAATACAAACCTTATGGAAGAATTGAAGAAAATAGTTAGAGTTAATAAACCAGATCTAAAAATCCTTGTTCTAGATGCTTTAACAGGAAATGATATTTTTGATCAATGTAAAACTTTTAATGATGCGGTTGGGGTTGATGCTTTAATATTAACAAAAGCAGATGTCTATGAAAAAGGTGGGGCTGCTTTGTCCGCTTCTCACACCATAAATAAACCAATTTTATATTTGGGAATAGGACAGAATTATGAGGATCTAGAGAAATTTGATCCTAATAAAATTGTTGAAAATTTGTTAGAATAAATCAGTTCCCATTTCACCTATTTTTTTCATAACTTTAGTCTTATGAGAAATAGGTATTTCTTTAAAATTAAATGCAGTTGGTACTTCTTCTAAACTTATATCAGTAACTGACAAAGATTCGTCTGGATCAATATATGACATTAATAATTTCATACCATTTTGAATTTTTTGAGGACTAACATTTCTAACTGAGTCTCGTTGTAAAGATCTAGAAAATGCTATAATATCACCTGAAAGCCCTAATTGTTTATTATCTTTACCATATTGCTCCATTCTTTTTGCCGTTGCTAATCCTAGAGTACATGTATCTTCTTTAGCAGGAGTATAAAAAGGAAGGAACCAATATCTTCTTACTTCTAGATCTTTACGAAGTCTTTCATCCCTAGTTGGGCATGAAACACAAGGATGAGAACTACATATTTCTAAACCAATTTTAAGATATGCAGCCATTCTCTTTCCTTCGTTTTGTATAAATGGCATTTTAACACCAAAAAATTATTAATAATGCAAGAATTTAAGTTTTTCGTCTTATTAACTTCTTTATTTGGGTATTATTATTCCATCCAAGTCTTCATAATTTCCTTCTAAATATGCTTTGGCTGTTAAAGCACATAACAAAGCATCATATTCATCTTTATTCTTTCTTGGCTCTTTAGACAAACCAAGAATTTTTTCTGAAGCACTAGAAAAAACTTCTATAACTTTATAATTTTTTTCTCTTAGAACTTTTACTAATCTAGAAGCTCGTAAAGCTAGAATTCTCATTGTTGGTAATAAAGGAGATAATGGCTTGAAACCTTTTCTTAATAATTTTTGGTCACATGGTCTCCAAGCCCCAAATCTAGGCAACCAAAAAGGAGCATCTATTGCAATACAATCAGGTTTTATTATATCTATTTCATTTAATATATCTTCATCTTTGAATAACAACCCAGTTTCTGCTTTAGAATCTATTAATGAGCAAAAACCTGTTGGATTTTCAAACTTTCCAGCTAGGTCTATACCCACAACCCTCATATTAAATATTTAAAAACCATAAAATTAAACTGTTATCTATGCTTGAAAAACTGAGCTCTGGTCTAAAACAGGCTTTAAGAAAAATAACCAAGGCTGGCTATATTGATAAAAAAGTTTTAGACGAATTAGCCAAAGATATTCATAGAACCCTTCTTGCATCAGATGTTGATATAATTCTAGCCCAAAAATTAACTAAAACAATAGAAGAAAGAGCATTAAAAGAAAAACCACCAAAAGGATTAACACCTAAAGAACATGTTATAAAAATAGTTTATGATGAATTAGTAAAATTAGTTGGTGAAAAATCAGAAATTTTAATGAAACCAGGAAAAATAATGTTTGTTGGTTTGTATGGTTCTGGTAAAACCACTAGTATAGGTAAAATATCTAAGTATTATCAAAAAAGGGGATTAAGACCAGCCTTAATAGGTTGTGATATTCACAGACCAGCTGCAATGGATCAGTTATCGCAATTCGCTTCTCAAGTTCATGTTCCATGTTATGCTCCTAAAGGTTTAAAAGATCCTAATGAAATTTTAAAAGCAGGGCTTGAAAAATTCAAGAAATATGATATAATAATAATTGATGCTTCAGGGAGAAGTGCTTTGGATAAAGATTTGGCAGAAGAATTGAAAAAATTAGTAGAATTTTCTAAACCCGATGAAGTCATATTAACAATACCAGCAGATTTAGGACAAGCTGCAGGAGAACAAGCACAAGGTTTTAAAGAACTAGTAGGAATAACAGGAATATTTCTAACAAAGATGGATGGAACAGCAAGGAGTGGAGGTGCAATAACTTCATGTGCAATTACAGGAGCTCCTATAAAATTCATTGGAACTGGAGAAAAACTTGATGCAATAGAAATTTTTGATCCAGATAGATTTATTTCAAGATTAATTGGTTTTGGAGACATTCAAGGTTTAATAGAAAAAGCAAAAGAAGCTGATATTAAAAAAGAAACTGTTGAAAAAATTGCAACAGGAAAATTCACAATGAATGAATTTTTCGATCAACTAAAATCAATGCAAAAGATGGGTTCTTTGAAATCTGTTATGGGAATGGTTCCGGGTCTTCCAGCAAAACTTCCTAAAGATTTTGATGTTTCCAAACAAGAGGGCAAAATGAAAAAATGGTCTTTTATGATTCAGTCAATGACCAAAGAAGAAAAAGAAGATCCACAAATAATTGATGCTTCAAGAGTTAAGAGAATAGCAAAGGGTTCTGGAACAACTGAGGCTGAAGTAAGAGAATTATTGAAAAGTTATAATCAAATGAAAAAAATGCTTAAAATGTTTTCTGGAAAAAGGGGAATGATGTCAAAACTTGCTAAGAGGTTTAAAGGTTTTAAAATATGAGAACTTTTGTTCTCCGTATTAAATTGATTTTGTGATAAAAAGGGAATTTTATGATTAAAGAAATTACAAAAATTTTAGAAAAAAACCTATGTGACCATTGTTTAGGTAGACAATTTGCTCAATTACTCAAAGGATATAAAAACAAGGAAAAGGGTAAGACTGTTAGGACCTTTATAGCGATATTGATTGATGGAAAATTAATAGACTACTCAAAAATAAAATCAAATAATTTTCATGGCTTTAAATTCAGACAGAATAAAGAATTTGCTAAAAACTTAAAAAAAGAAAAATGTTGGCTTTGCAATGATCTTTTTGATAAATTTGGTTCATTAGCTAAAAAAGCTGTTAAAAAGCTTAAAAAAATAGAGTTTAACAATTTTTTGGTTGGCTCAAAAATTAATGAACAGATCTTTGCAAAAGAAGAAAAAATATGGGAAACAATAGGAATAGAATTTGTTGAATCAATAAAAGCTCAAATAAATAGAGAAATGGGAAAAAGATTGGGTTCTTTATTAAAAAAACCTGTTAATTTTAAGAACCCTGAAATAGTGGTTTTGTTTGATTTTAAGAAAAATGATGTTGAAATTCAAATAAACTCTTTGTATGTTTTTGGATACTATAAAAAATTAAAAAGAGGCTTTCCTCAATGCAAGTGGGGAACTCCAGGAAAATACAAAACTTCTATTCAAGAGATAACTGTAAAACCAATATTAAAAGCAACAAAAGCAATAGACAACAAGTTTTCAGGTTCTGGAAGAGAAGATGTGGATGCAAGATGCTTAGGTTGGAGACCTTTTGTAATAGAAGTAATAAAACCTAAAAAAAGGAGTATTAATCTGAAAAAAATTCAAAAGAAAATTAATAAAAGCAAAAAGGTTAATGTTAAAGGCTTAAAGTTCTGCGAAAAACACATAGTTAAGAAAATAAAGGCTGAAACTGGAGATAAAATTTATAGGGTTATTGTTAAATTTGATAAACCAATAAAAAAGAAGGAATTGAAAAAATTAAAAAATTTAGTTGGAGTTATAAGTCAAAGAACTCCTGTTAGAGTTGCTCATAGAAGAGCAGATAAAATAAGAAAGAGAAGCATTAAATCATTAAAATACAAACAAATAAACAAAAAGAAAATTGAACTTAAAATGAAAGCTTCTTCTGGGCTTTACATCAAAGAACTGATAACTGGAGATAATGGTAGAACTAAGCCGTCTGTTTCTGAATTATTGGAAATCAAAGCAATACCCAAGGATTTAGACGTTCTAAAGATTGAATCACCAAAAGACTTATAAGAATCTTTTACTTCCTGGGGGGTAAAAAACTAATTTGGTACTACTAATCAGTATATAATATAGTGATTTTATGGGAATAAAAAGACATATTCCAGGTGTTGTTGCGACAGGCGCAACCATACTTTATCTTACAGAAACTATTCCAAAGTATCTTTTTAGACCCAAACCAGAAAATCCCATTGAAACCATTTTATGGGCAGGAACAAACGTCATAACAATGGGTGCAGTGGGTTATGTAGCATTAAAATTCCTTACTTATGATAAAAACGATAGGTGATAAATATGGCAGTATGTGAAAAGGAACCAACACGAGCTTATATAAGACGCACAAGAGGTGTAGAAGGAGTTATTTTACCAAGAAATGTAAAGTACATGATAGTTGAAACAGGCGGTGTTCTCGGTAGAATAAAAAGTTTTGGTAAAAGACATAAAGCAGAAACCTTTGAATTCCCACTTCCTGCATTTACAAATTGTGAAAAGAGAAGAAGACCATATTATATTGATGCTGTTAATAAATGTGGAGAAAGGATGCATTTAGAAGTAACAGCAAAAGCAGTAAAAACAGGCACAAGAGATATGGGAGAGGGGCAAATGGTCGATATTTATGAAATAAATGTAGCAAAAGTAGTAGATGCTGATTCTCGTTTAGGTCCTTTTCGAAGGAGAAAACGAGTTTTAGAGATGTCTGAGGAAGTTATGGATACTTTAAAAGAATATAATTTTGCACCAATTTAAAATCTTTAGTTAGAGAGCATGTGAAGCAAAATAAAAAACAAAAACTTATAAAATTTAGATTCCAATTGAGATTATGAATGATTCTGAAATAAGAGAATTAAGAGGAGCCATTAAAAAAATAAAAAAGCCTGATACTGAAGAAAATGTTTCTAAAAAAGAAAAATACAAAAGGCCTTCTTGGGATGAATATTTTTTAGAAATAGCAAAAATGGTTGGATCTAGAGGAACATGTGATAGAGGTAGAAATGGTGCTGTTTTAGTAAAGAACAAAAGAATTCTTACAACAGGTTATGTAGGTTCTCCAACAGGCTTAGCCCATTGTGACGAGAATGGACATTTAATGCATAATGTCATTAATACTGATGGCAAAATATCAAAACACTGTTTAAGAACTGTTCATGCAGAACAAAATGCAATTGTTCAGGCTGCTTTACATGGGATTTCAACAAAAGGATCTACTTTGTATGTAAAATTTGAGCCCTGTTTCACTTGTGCAAAAATGATAATCAATGCAGGCATTAAAAGGGTTGTATGTCAGAAAAAGTATCATGCTGCAGAATTAACCAGAAAATTCTTTAAAGGTGCTGGTATTGAGATAGTTTATATAGAAGATAAAGTTGAGGAATATCCTGATCAATGATTTATTTTTTTCATTAAAACATCTATTTTTTTGTTTAGATTTTCAAGACCTTCTTCATTATTATTTATTGTAAAGTCAGCCATTTCTATAACCTTTCCTAAACCAAGTTCTTTAACATCTCTTTTGTCCCTTTTTTTAAAATCTTCTATGCTAGTTGTAGAATCTTCTCTTTTTCTTCTAAAAACTCTTATTTCTTCATCAGTATCTATAAGAACTAAATAGAAATTTTTAAAATTTTCTTTAAATAGTTTTACCTCTTCAACAGACCTAAAACCATCAACAACAACTCTTTCAAAATTCCCAGATTTTATTTTTTCAACAAGTTTTTCAGCTAGAATATCCCATTTTCCACTTTCTTTTCTTAATTTTTCTCCAAGTTTTGAAAAAATGTTTTTCTGTTCTTCATAGTTATTGTTGTTTAATAAATCTCTTTTTTTAGCTTCTTCTTTTAGAATATCAGAAAAAACAAGTTTTGTAAATTTATATTTGTTAACTAAGTAATCAGCAAATTCGCCTTTTCCAGAACTTGCTAAGCCTGTTACGCCAATAACCAAAAGCATATAAATTTATACTCTTTTAATTAATTAAATTAACGGTGCTCATATGGTAGTGAAATCTCATGGCCCAAGAAAGAGGACAAGAGAAAAGTTTAGAAGGTCTATAAAAACTCCTATAAACGAGTTTCTAAAAAAATTTGAGATAGGAGATAAGGTTGTTATTGATATAAATTCTTCTTCTGCTAAAGGAATGCCGTTTAGAAGGTTTCAAGGATTAACTGGGAAAATTATTGAAAAAAGAGGCAAAGCTTATTTACTAGAAATAAAAGACGGTAAAAAAACCAAAACAGTAATAGCAAACCCAGAACATATAAAAAAGATATAATTTAATACTTATTCTTAGTAGGCGGAGGTCGGATAGTTTGGTCAATTCCGCTGGCTTGAGGAGCCAGTTCCTTAGTGGATACGCAGGTTCAAATCCTGCCCTCCGCATCAAAAAGACTTAAATTCTTTCCTTTTGATTAATTTATTATGGATAGTAAAACCATTAGTTTGCCTTCATCAAAAGGAATACTTAGACCAAGTTATTTAGAACCTGAAATTAAGATATTAGAACATCAGGAAATAGCTACATATTCTCAAAATTCTAATAATGTTTATTTAAATCATGAACGTAGAGAAGATAATATTAAAATTGAAGAAACAGTTATTGTGAATTCAAGAAGTGGAAAACCTTGGTTTGCATCTAAAAAATTTTCTGGAGTAAGAGAAAAGGCTAAACCCATTATATATAAAGCCATAGAAAAAATGAACAAAAAAACAAATGGGGCGATTTACAGAACTTCTCCTGATTCTGACATATTTATAGTAAATGCTTTAAGACGCAGAGGCAGAACTTTAACTGATAATATGGTGAAATCTCTAAAGGAAATAGAAGTGATTGTTATTACACAACAAAGACTGCTGAATTTAGATTAAATGTCGTTCTCCATTTAAAATATTTAAACTAAAGATAATAATTAGTATTTACATGAAAGGCATGATTATTCCAAACCATTTGGGTGTAATACTTGATGGTAATAGAAGATGGGCCATTAAGCACAAATTAAAGCCTTGGGAAGGCCATCTTTATGGGGCTGAAAAATTCGAAAAATTTTTAGAATGGTGCACAGATTTAAATATACCTCAAGTTTCTGCTTATGTTCTTTCAACAGAAAATCTAAACAGATCAGAAAGAGAAGTAAAAGAATTGTTTAATCTTTTTCAAAAGGAATTAGAAAAACTTGAAAACGAGAAAAAATCCTTTCTAGATAAGTATGAAATAAGGATGAGGTTTTTGGGTGATTTAAGCAAAATGCCGATGGGTCTTCGTAAAGTAATGGGAAGAATAATGAAAAGAACAGAAAAGTATAATAAAAGAGTTTTTAATTTGTTAGTTGCTTATGGAGGAAGATTTGAACTGACTCAAACTTTTAAAAAATTAGCAAAAAAAGCCATGGAAAGAGGGGTAGTGACCATATCTCAAAAATCAATAGAAAAAAATTTGCTTATAAAAAATGATATTGATCTGGTAATTCGTACAGGTGGAGCACAAAGATTATCTAATTTCTTGCCTTGGCAAACAACTTATGCAGAATACATTTACTTAAAGAAATTTTGGCCAGATTTCACTAAAAAAGATTTGGTGTGGTGTATTAAAGAATTTAGTAGAAGAAAAAGAAGATATGGTCGTTAAGATTTAAATACTCTGTCTTTTGTTTCATCCCCAAATAATTTTTCTTTTTTTGCACCTTCTTTAGGCCTCATTGCAGGAAATAATATAACATCTCTTATTGATGAAGAATTTGTAAACAACATAATTAATCTATCCATCCCTATTGCTATTCCACATGTTGGTGGAAATCCATGTTCTATTGCTGTTAAGAAGTCTTCATCCATAGGATGTGCTTCTTCATCTCCTTTTTCTCCCCTTTTCAATTCTTCTTTAAAGCTTTTTCTTAAATAGGTTGGATCATTTATTTCTGTATAATTATTGCCAAACTCTATACCACCTGCAACAAACATCTCAAACCTTTCTGTAAAATCAGGATTATCTTTACATACTTTTGCTAATGGAGAAACTTCTCTTGGAAAATCATAAATAATAGTAGGTTGAATTAGTTTTGATTCTATAAACTCCTCGAAAATAGCAGCAATGATTTCTCCTTTTCTAACCTCTTCTTTTACCTTTATTCCCTTTTCTTCAACAAATTTTTTCAATTCTTCAACTGTCATTTTTAAAACATCTATATTTAGATATTCTTTAATAGACTCAACCATTTTCATTCTTTTCCAAGGAACAGAAAGATCTATTTTATGTTTTCCATATTCTATTTTTTTTGTCCCAAGAACATCTTTAGCTGCTTTTTCTACTATATTTTCTATTCTTTTCATACCGTCTTTATAATCTTCATAAGCTGTCATTGCTTCTACCAACAAACATTCAGGATTATGTTGTGTGTTAACACCTTCATTTCTAAAATCAGGTGAAAATTCAAAAACTTTTTCAAAACCACCCACTATTAGTCTCTTTAAATACATTTCATTAGATATTCTTAGATACATTTTCATATCTAATGCATGATGATGAGTTACAAATGGTCTTGCTAAAGCTCCTCCATAAATTGGTTGTAGAATCGGTGTTTCAACTTCTGTATATCCCTCATTTATGAAGTAGTCACGAATACTTTGAATGATTTTATTTCTCATTATAAATGTTTTTCTAACTTCTGGATTCATTAATAAATCTAAATATCTTTGTCTGTATCTTATTTCAACATCCTTTAAACCATACCATTGTGATGGTAATGCTCTCAAGGCTTTGGTTAATAAAAATAATTTTTTAACTAAGATACTAAGCTCGCCTTTTGAGGTTTTTATTACCCCACCTTCAACTCCAATTATATCTCCTATATCCAATTTGGAAAACAGTTCATATTCTTTTTTAGAAACATTGTCAACACCAACAAATAACTGAATTTTTCCAGAAGAATCTTCTATATGTGCAAAGCTCAATTTTCCATGTTGTCTTATAGACCTTATTCTACCAGCTATCAAAATTTTAACATTTTCTATTTTTTCATTGGGTTTTATTTTTGAGTATTTTTTGATAACTTCATCTATCATATGTGTCCTGTCAATTTTTCTTCCAAAGGGTTCAAAACCCAATTTCTTTATTTCTTTCAATTCTTTTAATGCTTCGTCATCCATTATTATCACTATTTAATTATTTTCTTTTATATTTATCATTTATATTTTTCGTTCAAAACCGTTAAAAATAACTTAGATATTTATATTAAATCATATAAAAAAAGCATATGATAGACCTCTATTTGTTGTCTGTGTTAATATTTTTTTCTATTCTAGCTGTTTTAATATACAGGGATAGAAAGAACATAGATATTAAATATATTCTTTTCATGAGAAGGACAAAAAAATTTAGAAATATTTTGGACAGAATAGCTAGAAAGTCAATTTTGTTCTGGAAAATAATAGGAACAATTGCTTTTATTGTTTGTCTCTATTACATGATAATAGGAACTTATAGCATGATCAGGGTTGCACAATTAATTTATGCAGGCGTTATAGCCCAACCAGCATTGTCTATTGCCCTTCCAGTTCCTACAGAAGAGGTGGTCATTGCTCCAGGGTTTATTGGAATACCCTTTTGGTTCTGGATAATAGTTGTTGCAGTATTATTAATACCTCATGAAGCATTTCATGGTATCATTGCAAGAGCTGAAAAAATAAAATTAAAAGATGTAGGACTTCTATTATTGGCAATATTTCCAGGAGCATTTGTTGAGCCCAATGAAAAACAACTTAAAAAATCTAGGTTAATGACAAAATTAAGAATATTTTCTGCTGGAAGTTTTATCAATATTGTTATAGGTTTGTCAATAATATTTTTAGTACAAAATTTAATTTGGGCTCCTAATGTTAATGGTATATTAATAACAAATGTGAATGAGACAACCCCCGCTGGTTATGCAGGTTTAAAAGAAGGAACATTTTTAGAAAGTATAAATGGTAAAGAATTGTCAATGAGTTTTAATGATTATTCTTTTTCGGTTTTAACAATACCTGGAGTAACTACAAAAAATGCTACAAGAGTTTTATCAAGTTTTATTTTATTTATAGAACTTAGTTGGTATAAACCTGGAGATAATATTACATTAAGGGCCAATGGTGTGGTTTATGAAATAGAATTAGCAGAACATCCAGAAATAGAAAATTTTCCTTATATTGGAATAGGTTCAGTAATTGATACAAAAGACGTTAATCTTTTCTTAGTTTTGTTTCCACTTTTAGCTTTAATAGCATCCCTTAGCATACTAATTGGAATCTTTAACATTCTTCCAATTTATCCTTTAGATGGAGGTCTAATTGTTAAAGCATTTGCAGACAAATACATAAAGAAAAGATCAAACCAAATAACAATAGGAATAACTCTTATTATGTTGTTTATTATAATATATTCTTTTGTTGGAGGTTTCTTTTAAGGGAGAATCTTTAATTCTTTTATACTACTATTTCTTACAAGAAGTTCTCTAATGGCTTTTATGTTTTTTCCACTTCTTCCTATTACAGCACCCCTATCTTCTTGACTTATTGTGACTACAACCCTTTCGTTTTTTATTTCAATCTTTTTGGCCTTTGATATCATATTTTTTATAAATTCTTTATCATTTTCGGCCCATTCAAAAACCTTTATTGGTTTTCCAAGCATTTTTTCTGCAGTTTTTATATTATGTCCATTCTTGCCTATGGTCATTGCAATCTTTCCAGGATTTACAAGAAAATAGATGGTTTCAGAACAAATACAGTCTCTAACTTCTGATCCGGTTATGTTTTCAAATGCAGTTATTACTTTTATTGTATCGTTGTTAAAGTTTCTCATTTTGTTTCACTTAAAATTGCTAAAGTAGCTATTGAAAATGGTTTTCCACAAACTATACCAAGCTGTTTTGCAGTTCCGTCAAAATTCTCCAAACCTATTCCAGTTAATTTGGTATAATGTTCTAAATCTTTTTTAACGTTTTCAGGACAATTGTTTGATATTACAATCATTCTCACTTTTCCTAGCTTTAAATATTTTATTGTTCTCTTGCTGCCTAAGATAACTTTATTTTCCTTTAATGCATTTTTTAAATCTTCTAACATAGAATCATTTTTTACTTTTAACTTTTTTAAACTTATCGTAAATCCAGACTATGAAACAAGATTGTATTATTTTTTAGGTTTGAAAACTAATCTAAACATTCCAGTCCCAACAGGAACAACTTGATTTATTATAACATTTTCTATTATAGAATCAAGAGTATCTACTTCTGCATCTATGGCAGCTCTAGTTAAATGTTTTATGGTTTCTTCGAAGTTTGCTCTTGCTAAAACAGAACCCTTTGAGCCTGCAACTCCATACCTTCCTATTGCCTTTATTTTACCATCAGCTGTCATAACATCAGCAACAAGCATGATGTGTCTTATGTCTACATCTAAACCTCCTTCTTTCATTGTATCCATAGCAAACTTAACTATTACACGTCTTGCTGCTTCAATACCAAAGGCTTTTTGAACTTCATGTATGTTGTTTGATATTGCTCTTTTTGAATCAACACCAGGTGTGTTTAAAACTTTAGGAAGATTACTTCCAAGAGTTGTCAGTACCCATTCATTTTCTTTTTTAAGTACCCTAACTTCTGAAACGTTTTTAATACCTTTTACATGAGTTTTCAGAACTTTTGTTTTCAGTTTTTGTAGTTGTTTTATTGAAACATCATCTTTTGGTTTTATTAGAATTCTATCTTTTGTAGCTTTTATTTTGAAATCTTTATAAGTCTCCTTTAAGGTTTCAACTACTTTTTTAACTTTTATTTTTCTTTCTTTTATTTCTTCAAAATCTAAAGGAATTTCAATTCTCATGTTAAGAATATCAACAGCAGGGTGTTGCGTTATATCTTTTAATTGAGTTTGCTGAATTTCAGCTGCAACTTTATAAGCTTTTTCCATTGTGTTGTAATTTTTCTTTAGATAAATAGTCATTGTTGGTGTTTTTGGTGTTCTTCTTGCATCAAATATTTCTACCAATCGTGGTAAGCCTAATGTTACTTTAATTTCAGAAGCACCTGCCAAGTGATAAGTTCTCATGGTCATCTGTGTTGCTGGTTCTGATATGCTTTGAGCAGCTACAACACCAGTTGCTTCACCAGGTTCATAACAACTGTTTTTATATAGTTCAACAACAAGCCCCATTGCTTTTTTCTTTTGAGTAGGAGTTAGCCTAAATTTTTTAAAGGCTCCTTTCAAATCTTCTATAATTTTTGGAGGTAAAATTTTTTGTATTCTTTTTTGTGTCATTTTTTCACCTAACCACAGCTTGTATTATCGAATCTACATCTAAGAGTCCCCAATCTGATTTTGAAGGATCAATTCTATCTTCTCCTGGAACAAATTGAATAATTATTCCCCTATTATCTCTCACAGTATAATCATAATTAACTTTCAAATCTTGTAATGCATTCATCAACCTTCTTTCCAAATAACCACTATGTCTTGTTCTCAGAGATTTATCCATTAAAGATTCTCTACCAGAAACAGCATCAAAGAAGAATTCAAATGCGTTTAGTCCAGATTTGAAACTGTTTTTTGAGAAACCATGTGCTGCAGGAGAAAGATCACCAACAGCAAAGTGAGACAACGTTCTGTTTTTATATCCTCTATTTACCCTCTCACCTAATATTCTTGCCTGACCTAGACTTGCAGTCAACTGTGTTAAGTGCGTCATTGATGCTCTTGCCCCAGATTTTACCATGATTGTTGCACAACTTTCTTTTATATTTTCTTTTATTATTTTTTCAGCTTCTTCTGTTGGTTTTGATAAGGCCTTTAGCATATGAGCTTCTAAACTATCCTTCATATCACTCCCAGGCAAAACTTCTATTTTACCTTCGTGATACAAGTTAACTATTCTTTCAGCTTCTCTTTCTGCTGAATTTAGTATTTGTTTTATTTTTGTTAGAACTTCTTCCTCCAAATCAAGTTCATCTAATCCAATTGTAAAGCCTATTTTGTCTAAATATTTGATCCCAATAGAAGATACCTTATCTATGAAATTATGTGCTGCTTCAACTCCAAACTCCTTTTCTATAACATCAATAAGCTTTCCGTGTTCAGAGCTTATTGCTTTTGAGTCTATAACACCTCTTTTTAGTATTCCATTTTTTATAACAACATAACCATCATTTGGGCAAGTTCCTTTAACACATTTTTCACAACCACAAACTTTTGCCTTAAATTCTATATACAAACCTTTTGGTAAGAGATAGCTAAAAACTTCTTTTCCAGTAAATGTTTTTTTCTTAGGAAGATCTACATGAACTCCCACATCAGATAATAATTCAAAAGCTCTACTTCTTGTTAAGACCGTATCTTTATGAGTAAGTTTATAACAACCAGATATATGATCTTCTTTACAGCCTATGATGGGCCCACCAAATCTTGGGGATCTTATATGTTTTTGTACTTCCATTAACAATTCAGCTTCTGCTCTTGCCTCTTCTGTTTGAGGTACATGTAGGTTCATTTCATCACCATCAAAATCTGCATTATAGGGTGGACATGTACAAAGATTTAGAGTAAAGGTTCTCCAGGGTGTGATTCTAACTTTATGAGCCATTATAGACATTCTATGAAGAGATGGTTGTCTGTTAAACAATACCATGTCACCATTTTGTAAGTGTCTTTCAATAACATAACCAGGTGTTATTTCATTTGCTATTTCTTCTTTTGTTTCCTCTGTTACTTTTTTTCTTTTTTCATCAGGTCTTACCACATAGTTAACAGAAGGTAATGTTGGAGCTCTTAATATCAATTCTTTAATATAGTCTAAGTTATTTTCCGTGACAGTAACAGGTATTGTTAATTCTTTTGCAATAACTTTAGGAACGCCAACCTCATTTATACTTATGCAAGGATCAGGTGAAATAACAGTTCTTGCAGCAAAGTTAACTCTTTTTCCTGTTAAGTTGTGTCTAAACCTGCCTTCTTTTGATTTAAGTCTGTCTGATAGAGTTTTTAATGGTCTTCCAGATCTATGTCTTGATGCCGGAATTCCGGATAAACTATTGTTAAAGAAAGTTGCAACATGATATTGCAAAAGTTCCCATAGGTCTCCTATTATAAAATCAGGGGCACCAATCTCTATATTTTCTCTTAACCTCTGATTTATTCTTATTATGTCAACAAGCTTATGAGTTAAATCATCTTCGCTTCTTTCTCCAGTTTCTAATGTTATTGATGGTCTCATTGTAACTGGAGGAACAGACATCATTGTTATTATCAACCATTCAGGTCTTCCTCCTTTTATTTTCAACAATTCTAAATCTTCTTCAGGTATTTTTTCAAACCTCTCTCTTATGTCCAATGAACTTAGTTCAATTGGTTCTTCCTCTTCTCCTATTTCAAAGAATGTATATGGCTTATCGAATTTTATTTTTCTTTGTTCTTCACCACAATGAGGACACTTTTTTATTGTAGTGGTTGTTGAAGTCGATATAACTCTTCCACAACTTCTACAAGTCATTTTTAATATTTTGTAAATTAGTTTTGCATACATAACATGAATAACAGGTTTTGTTAGCTCTATATAACCAAAGTGTCCAAAACAAGAACCCATACTTTTTCCACATGTTCTACATTTTAATCCAGGATCTATAACACCAAGTTTTGGATCCATCACTCCTCCTTCTAATGGGAATCCATCATTATCATATAATTCTGCTCTTGTAACTTCTGTTGAGGACATTTTCTTTATTGTATCAGGTGCTAGAAGGCTGAATTCTATAGAATCAATCAATCTTCCACTAATTTTAAGTTTAGGATATATCATTAATGTTTTTAATTCATCTAGCAATAGCTTGAATGCGTAAGACATTTCTATTTCTCTAACATCACTCTCTTTGCAGACTGGACAAACGTTTTTTTCTAGTTTTCTGTCCCAAATTGTAGTTATGCCACATTTTTTGCAAAAAGGAACATCAACTTTATCAGAATCAAATCTTTCTTTTAATGTTAATACAGCGCCATGAGCAATTAAACAATCCTTTTCCATTTCTCCTAATCTTAATCCTCCTTCTTTTGCTTTTCCTTCTGTTGGTTGTCTTGTTAACAAAGTAACAGGACCTCTTGATCTTGCTTGAATCTTATTTGCGACCATGTGATCTAATTTCTGATAGAAAATCAACCCAGTAAATATTTCAAATTCAAGCTTTTCTCCAGTTATTCCATTGTAAATAACTTCTTTTCCATCGCTTCTAAGTCCCATCTCATGTAGAATCTTTCTTATGTCTTCTTCTTTAGCACCAGTGAATGCAGAAGCATCAATTTTTTTACCACTTAAAGCAGCAGTTTTTGCAGTTAATATTTCTAAAAGTTGTCCTATAGTTTGTCTAGATGGTATTGAATGAGGATTTAATATAATGTCAGGTGTTAGACCTGAAGATGTAAAAGGTAAATTCTCTTGTGGTGTTATTAAACCAATAACAGATTTCTGTCCATGTCTAGAAGCAAATTTGTCTCCCAGTTCTGGTATTCTTAAGTCTCTGACAGAAATCTTAACAAGCCTGTTTCCATTAGAAGTTTCTGATAAGAAAACTCTGTCAACAACTCCTTTTTCTCCATGTCTCAATGTTGTTGAGCTTTCTCTCATATTGGCAATTCCAGACATTAATTCATTCGCTGATAAAAACCTTAATGGAGATGTTCTTCCTACTAAAACAGAGTCACTTCCAATAGAAGTTTCTGGTGATGAGATACCATCTTCTGCTAAGTCTGCATAATCTTCTTCACTTCTATATCCTCTAACATCTTTATCTGGTATTCCAATTTTATCTTCTTGGCCTCCCCAATATCTTTTTTCTTCAGAAGAGTATATTCTATAGAAAATTGATCTAAATAAACCTCTCTCTATAGAAGATTTGTTAAAAACAACACCATCAAACATGTTGTATCCTTTATGGGATGCAACTGCAACAACAACATTTTGTCCAGTAGGATGTTTATCAATATCAACAATATCATTTGTTTGAGTTTTTACTAAAGGAACTTGAGGATAAATTAAAATATTTGATTTAGTGTCGCTTCTTAAAAAGATGTTTGGCTGATATAATCCTATAGATTGGCGAATCATTTTTGCTCCAAGGTTTACTCTGTCTCCTCTGTTGTGTTCTGGAAAAGGAAGTAAACTTGCAGGTATTCCAAATACCCCTATTGGTGTTAATTCCAAATAATCATGAGAAGGTGTTATATCTTCCTCATTTAAAGCAACTAATGTATTATTTTCTTCTTCTGTATCTAGGCATTCAATACAATTCATTTTTATTAAGTCATACCAACCCATTTCATTATTAGCTATTTTTTCCAAATGTTCTTTTGTGAGTTTTGGTTTATTATCTTCTAAAATTATTAAAGGTCTCCTAACTCTTCCAGCATCTGTATTAATTCTTACTTCGTTCAAAACAGGTAGAAAGCTGAAGTTAACTTCTCTTGATATTTTTCCTTCCCTTCTTTTTTTCTTTAAGTCTGCAATAAAACCCTTTACATTGTCAGTATGTCCAGTTGGAACACCATCTAAATAAACATCAACACCTTCTTTATCTAATTTTAAATGAGACATTAATCTTTTCTTTTCGTTCTCAGCTAAACCATCTGTTATTTCTGCAAATAAAGCCAAGTGCTTTCTTAAACCAATTGTTGGGCCCTCTGGTGTTTCTGAAGGACAAAATCTTTGCCAGTGAGTTGGATGAAGTTCTCTTGCTTCAAAATGTTCTTGAGTTGAGGTTAATGGCGATAAAACAAGCCTCATGTGAGACAAAGAATCAATATAATTTTTTCTTTCTAGTCTCTGGGAAACTCCTGTTCTTCCACCAATCCAAGCTCCTGTTGCCATTGCAGATGCTAGTTGGTTTGTTACAACATTTGCTTCAACAATTGTTTGAACTGGCGGTAACTTTCCTCTTTTTGCCATTTTTTGGTAATTGTACTTTATTCTTGCAATTAATCCCCATCTTCCAACAAGAATAGACCTGAATAATAATTCTAACAAGTCTCCTGATAGTTTAATTCTTTTGTTTCCATAATAATCTAAATCATCTTCAGGTATTTTTTCTAATGCTAAACTTATTATTTTGTCTATTGCTTTTAATAAGTAATTTGCTTTTTCTTTTCTATTTCTTGTTTCTTGGCCCAGATGGGGAAGAAGATATTTGTTAATAATTTGTTCAACTCTTTGTATCCTATACTCTTTTTGAGCTATTTTAAGATGCTTTCCAATAAATTCTAGGGCATCTTTTTCTGTTTGAACATCAGTTTGATAAAGGTTAACATAAAAATCATTTATTATTTCTTCATCCTTCAAGCCTTCAACTATGTCTTTGTCCTTTTCTAATCCAAGAAGCTTTAATAAAACAACTATTGGTAACCTACGAATGTTTGCAAATGAAATGTAAATGCTACCATCATTCTTTCTTTCCATTGTATGTCTTTGAATAAAACCATTTCTTTCAGAATTTATCCTTATTAATTCTGTATAATTTCCTACATTCTGCTCTTCTAAAATCATTCTGTTTGGTGCTATTTCTTCCATTAGAACTAGAACTCTTTCAGTACCATTTATTATGAAATATCCACCAGGATCGTCAGGGTCTTCTCCATTTTCTTCTAATTCATCTCTGGTCATTTTGCTTAAAGGACAAACTTTTGATTTTAACATTACAGGCATTTCTGCGAGTAAAACATTTACAGGTTCTTGTTCAACTTTGTTTACTATTGGAGTTATTTCAATGTAAACAGGAGCTGTATAAGAAAAGTCTCTTAACCTAGCTTCCATTGGTAGTATTTCTCTAACCGCTCCTTCTGCTTCTTTTATACATGGTTTTCCAATAGAAACCTTTCCAAATTTTAACAGAAGTTCTCCTATTTCTGGAACCTCAGGTTTTATTTCTCCTATTTGATCTATTATGTTTTGTAAACGATTATCTATAAAATCATTATAACTATCAATTTGAAATCTAACAAAACCAACATCATTTTTAAAAGATTTTAAGATTTCGATCATGTTATCGTCTTTTCTTTTTAACAACAACCCTATAATAAGTTGAAGTTCCTGCTGTTTTCGATTTTCTAATAATTTTTAAAATGTCCCCTTCTTTTGCGTCTAATGCCTTTACAACAGGATCAGTTGTTAAAATTTTTGGGAGGTTTTTAGGTTTTATTTTAAATTTTTCTAAAACTTCCTTTTTTTCTTCTTCATTAATAATAATATGTTGCGGCACAAGTTCATGTTTTAGAATATTAAATTCTTCTGCCAACTTATCACCATATACTCCTGTTTAAGAGTAAAAAACCCCGAAAATGTATTTTTTATATTGTTCTCTACACTTTATAAACTTTACTGTTTGTCGAATTTTTATCTTCTCCTTCTTCTTTTGGTCCTTTTCTTGGCTTTTTTCTTCTTTTTTGGTCTTTTCTTGGGTCTAGGCCTTTTTTTGGACCTTGTTTTTAAGGGAGTCTTTGATATTGTGGGTTTCTCTTCTATAACTTTTAATTTAATGTACTTTTCTTGAGGTGGTGGAAAGTAAATTAAAATAGCAAAACTAATTATTGAAACTGATATTAAAATCCAACCTACAGTTATTGCTAAAACACTTATGGGGTTATAGTACACTGTTAAAAAGCCTATTATAATTAAAAACAAATTCAAAATTACTATACCTAGTCTTTTCATATTCTATTTATAGAATAGTCAGCTTAAAAATTTTTGGGTTCCTTAACCATCTTTCCCTTTATGATATCACTTAATCTTTAAATTGAATCCTTTAAATATTAGCCATACTGCAAATACCATTTCTTGCACAGCTATCGGAACAAATAAAATTTCTAGATGAATGCTGAAAAACTGTAACAAAAAGGTTGCAAAACATAGTATGGCTCCAACAAGACCCCAACCTGATAACCATCGGGGGATGACTTTTGATTTATACAATACATAATTTAAAATCAGAGCAGATAAGGAAAAAACTAGCCCAGATCCAATCATAAAGGTCCAATTGCGTGCTGCTATTAATAAACTGCCTAAGGTCAGATAATAGGAAACATCAGGAACTCCTGCTTGTATAAATTTTTGACTCAATGTCAATAGTGTTAGCAGGCCGATAGTGCCAATAATAGTTGTAATCGCTTCAATAAACCTTAAACTGAAGAATCCACGAGCTAAGGTTTCATTATATTTTTTCAAGATCGGGAATAACATAACTGGAATACCAACAACTGAAAGAGCCCAAATAAATTCTAGGAGCATTACGATCCACACCTGGCTCTCATTTGCAGAAACATTAACAAGATAATCCGGAGCATCTAGAAATCCTAAAACTACAAAAGTTAGACTAGACGTTAACGTCGCAATTATAAACAATACTCCCACAATTATTGCGGTCTTTCTATTTGAATTCATTTTTTTCATACAATCAATTTATCACTAGAAATTTAAATATGGGCCCACAGGGATTCGAACCCTGGACCTACTGGTTAAGAGCCAGCCGCTCTACCGAACTGAGCTATGGGCCCCATGAATCTAATTAAGAAAAAGATTTTATAAAATTACTTCTTTCTATTCTTCTTTAATGGATGTTTCCAGCCCCAATTATATTTTCTTAATTTTCTAGAAGGATAGCCACATTTACTACATTTTCTTTTTTTGACATGAAAAGAATAAGATCCGCATCTCCTACAACGAGTATGACTAACTTTCCTATGTTTACCAAAAGAAGGAGTTCCTTTTGACATAAATAGCACCTGTTTATGCTGGTGATATGTAAATTATTGTGTCTCCTCTGATAAGCACTGTACCAAGTTTAACTTGTTTATCATCTTTTCTTTCTTCAGCCTCTTCTAGCCAAAGATTTAAGTGCAAATCAAATGCTTGTAAGACTCCAGTTACCTCTGCTCCATTCTTTAGTTTTAGTATTACTCTTTTTTCTTTTGATTTATCCAAAACATCTAGTGGTCTTGTAGTCATATTATCAACAATTAAAAACTCTATAAGAGTATTGTATTAATATATTTAAATATAACGATTAATAATTCATAAAGTGATATTATGTCAATAATCCAGCGTAAAAGCAAGAGAAAACCCACTGGCGGTTTAAGAAAAAAACAAAGAAAGAAAAAGAAAAGAGATTTTGGCAGGGATTTTTTCTCTATAAAAATCGGAGAACAGAGAAAGAAAACTATTAAGGGCTTAGCCAGTACTGAAAAACAAAGAATGTTTCAAGTAGATAAAGTAAATGTTTTTGATAAATCTACAGGAAAGGCACAATTAACAAAAATATTAGATGTCAAAGAAAATACTGCCAACCCACACTTTGTTAGAATGGGAATAATAACCAAAGGAGCTGTTATTGAGACTGAATTGGGATTAGCAAGAATTGTTTCTAGACCAGGACAACATGGAGTTGTGAATGCAATTAAGATTGAGAAGAAATAATTAAAATAAAACCTTTTTATTGCTGAATTGGGACCCTATTTTAACTAAACCACTTCCATTTTCTACAAAACCTATAATATCAGCCTTATGGTATTTTTTAATAATGTCAAGAACATTTTCTACTTCTCTTTTATTAACAACTATTATGAAACCGATTCCATTATTGAATATTTTATACATTTGTTCATCAGGTAAGTTTCCATTTTCTTTTAAGAGATTAAAAATAGGCTGTGGTTTAATTTCATGATTCCTTTCTATAACTACATTAACATTATTATCTATTATATCTTTTATCTTATTGAAAGCACCACCAGTTACATGAATCATTCCATGAATGTCTTTTCTGTAGTTTTCTAAAATTTCTTTTATTCCGTCTATGTAGATTTCTGTAGGTTTTGTTAATTCTTTAAATTCATTATCTGAAATTATTTTTCTTGCAAAAGTTATTCCATTAGAATGAATGCCATTGCTAGCCAATCCAATTAACTTATCTCCAATCTGTATATTAGATTTTATAACTTCACTTTTCTTCACTTTTCCTATCATTGTTATGCCAATCTCCAAACCATCAATTGTATTTAAGATGGCAGTTTCTCCACCCGTTATTGCTATCTTATGTTTTTTGCATAATTCTACTAAACTTTTTACAATAGAAGCTATAGCATCTTCATTTTCTTCCTCTAACATTATATGATTTTGTAATCTATATGGTTCTGCTCCGATTCTAATTAAATCATTAGCATTCATTGAAAACGCATCTTGAGCTGCGAATGAAAAGGTTTTCATTTTCCAATGTAATGAGCCCTTGGTTCCGATTCCATCTGTTTTATCAACTTCTAAATAGTCTTTCCAGAAGTTTGGATCTTTTTTGATTATAACATTATTTTTAACTTTTTCAATTGTAAAAGGTCCGGAAACTGGCCAAGTTTCTTGAATCATTTTAAGAATTTTTTCTGTAAATGGTTTTGTAGAATCATACATTCTCATAAAAATATTTATAATCTAGAATTTATATCCTACCTGTTTAAATCTTTTTTCATTTATTATAAAATTATGGCTATAGAAATTTCCTTGGAATCCTCTAAAGAAAAAATAAGAATAACCAATGTTGCTTTTTATGGTTTACTTCACAATTACATAGAATCAGGAATTCTTGAGAGTTATTTTTATCGTGAACAAGGACCTCAATATCTTCTTGTAGAAATTTGTGCTCCCTTGTACATTTCGAGAGATAAATTACCAGAAATAGAAGTCAGTGCATTTAGGCAGGATATTTTTTTAGAAGAAGATATTTACGAAAACATAGGAAAAACATGGATGAATAGTGGTTGTGTTGTACCTTCTCCATCTATTAAAAAAATTTTTAGAACCCCAAAATCAGCTGTTAAGAAATTTATTGAAGACGAGCAAAGGAATGAAAAATGGTTAGGAATACATCATTTACATCCAACAGGATCACCCAATCTCTCAAAAGCAAATCTTATAAAAGATGGAAAAAAATATACTCCAATCTCGGATGGTGATGACTTAGCTTTTTATAGATTTCAATCTGAGATATTAGAATTAAGTTCTAGATCACTGTTTATTATTTTTGGTGATAGCTTAAATCAATTAAAAAAGAAATCATCAATCGATGAACAGACTTTAAAAGAATATAAAATAGAGCCATATGTCTTATCCGATGGATCCATATCTCTTGTTCACTCTGCATATGTTTCTTGTAAAAGAAGTAATGGTAAAGTAATAATTGATGAGTCAATTGAAAGATTAGCAAACTTTGCAAGACAAGAAAAAATTTCAAGTTTATTGTTTGGTGGCGCCATCACGAATGTTGAAGGTGATGAAGTTAAAATTTCCACTCTTTCATCAGATAATTTTGTTGTAGATGACAACTTAGATGAATTTTTGGTAAAACCTGATATAAATGAGATTATGGGAGGAAAATAATCTAGAATCCATATCCCAATTTCTTTAATATTTTTTTCATTAACAAACTATCTTGTTCTAGAATAGGACTCTCAGAAATTATAGTTATATCAATTTTTCTTTTAAGAATTTCTTTGGCAAATGGTTCAAAATCAGGACCAGCCTCTCTCATAGGAACATGGCGTCTTTCATTACCCCTTCCAATACCAGCCAAAGAATACTTTATTCCTGAAAAATGAGAATGATACTTTTTTAATTTTAAGACCTTTAATTTATCAATAATTTCTTTGTAATCAATATTACCTCCGTTTCTTGCATAGATGTGAGCTGGGTCTAGATAAGGAATTATATTTTTCAATTTTTTACAGACTTTGATTATTTCATCTAAAGTTCCCCATACTTTTTGTTTTCCCATTGTTTCTATTCCAAATTTAACATTCCATTTATTCTTTTTTATTTCATTAGAAATTTCTTTGCAAGCATCAAAAATCATTTCATTAGCTCTTTCTTTATCCTTTCCATAATATCCAGCATGAACAGCAACAACAGTTGCATTCATTATATTTCCTCTTTCCAGAGAGTCTATTATTCTTTTTTTACTGTCTTTTATTACTTTCTTTTTTTCACTTGCCAAATTAACAAAATAAGGAACATGAATTGATAATTCAACATCTAATTCTTTTGCAACATCTCCTATTTTTTTAGCAGTTTCCAAAGACATATGAATTCCATGGGTAAAAGAAATTTCCATAGCATTTAATTCTAGTTCAGCTACAGTTTTAACACCATCTACTGAAGAACTTCCTTTGCAAGAAATAGGTATTCCTGATGGACCTAAACGAATTTCCATTTTAATCATTTTTTGCTTACTATTAGAAGTCTTTTTTGAGATGATTTTATACCCCAATATGTTTTATATTTTCTTTTATATTCTTTCAATTTTTTAGCATGTTTTTTTCTATTAAATAATGGTTTGAAAGGTATAATTTCAAGCACTTTTGCAAGAGATTCTATGTTTCTGTAATATTCAGTTGAAGAAAACCTGTGAATTTTTTTAATTGTAAAACCAACATCTTTAAGCATTTTTAATTGTTCCTTCAAACCAAAATAATCTTTAAATCCAAAGAGGTTTCTAACTTCTTTCCAATCCTCCTTATCTGTTATGAACAAAAAGAATAAACCATTTTTTTTCAAAATTCTGTACGTTTCTTTGTATGATTTTGGAGGAGCCCCCAAACGATTTATCACAATGTCAAAGGTATTATTTTTAAATTTAATTTTAAATGCGTCCATTAAAAGAAATGAAATATCTTTAATTCCTTTAGAATTTTGTTTCGCAACCCTAATCATTTCAGAAGAATTGTCTATACCAACCATTTTTACTTTCTTTTTTGTAGTTCTATAAATATTCATTAAAATGTGACCAGTTCCACATCCTATATCAATAATTTTCATTCCATTTTTTAGATTTTTTTGAACCCCTCTTATTAATTGTTTAAAACCATTCTTACCTATTATTTTTACAGGACCAAACTTTTTTGACATATCTCTTTGAATTGCTGTTTTATTATAAAATTTTTCCCAATTTCTATCCATTCACTCACACTCTATATGTTGTTCTGGATACCAAGCAGGATTACAACAAGTAATAATCTCTAATTTTCCCTGGAAAAAATATTTTTGGTTAGGATTGACAAGAACAGAATCTCCTTCACTTATTGGAAATGTTTTTTTATCAATTTCTATCTTTCCCTTCCCTCCAACAACAAAAACTATTTCTTTACAAATTTTATTCACTACTCTTCCTTTGTCAGGATATCTTCCATTTATTTCTATAAAAGCAACATTAATGTCTTTGTCTCCAAGACTATATTCATATGCTATGCAAGTAGGACTATTTTCATGTTTCTTTCTTTCAGATTTTTTAACTATCATTTTATTCCTCCTTTTTCTTAAAAAACAGCCAATTCTTGGGTGGCTTGAACTTTACTAAAACATAAGTTCCTTTTAATCTCTTACCATTTATTTTGAAAATTATTTTTTTATCTTTAACATTTATTGGTTCAAATGTTCCCTTGTCCCAGATTTTAACTGTTCCTGCTCCATATTGACCTTCTGGTATCTCACCTTCAAATTTAGCATATTCTAATGGATGGTCTTCAACTTCAACAGCCAATCTTCTTACTTTAGGATCTTTTGAAGGTTCTTTAGGAACAGCCCAACTTCTTAAAACTCCATCAAATTCTAATCTTAAATCCCAATGCAAATGAGAAGCTTGATGTTTTTGAATAACATAAATAAGCTTTCCTTTAGATTTCTTTTTTACTTTAGCTTTAGGTTCAGAAGTTTTTTTGAAATTTCTTTTTTTCTTGTATCTTTCTAAAGACATAATATCATTTTTCTTCTTCAGATTTTTTTGGCGGCTTTTGTTTTATTTTCTCACTTTCTTCAGGTGGGTGGACTTCCACTTCGCCCTCAGAAACAATAAATGTATTTATTTTATGATCATAAATCCAAACTAAAATACATGCTAATAAATAGGAAACAATTAAAACAACAAGTGTTATAAGCAAATCTAATTCTGGTGCATATGATTCAAATAAAGATTTTATTATAAAAACTCCACCAAAAAGAATAATATTTCCTGAAACCATTTGAGGTAATACTAAAAATAAAATAATAAATAACACAATCTTTCTCCAATCTGGTTTGAAAGCGCTGAAGAATCCTCTGATACCCATGTAATCACTTCAAAGTTATTTTCATCATATCTTTAGCAACAACAGTGTTTTTGAAAATTGGTTTAGCAGCATCAAAAACTTCTTTTGTTGTTTTATACCTTCCACTAAGATGAGTTAAAACTAATTTTTTGATTTTATATTTTTTAGAGAGTTTTGCAATTTCTGAGGCAGTAGAATGTGGTCTTTCAACACCCATGGGCTCAGCAAATGTTCCATCATGAATTAATAGGTCAGCTTCTTTGGAAAACTCAAAAAGTTCTCCACAGGGCATTGTATCTCCAGAATATACAATTTTTCTGCCTGTTCTTTTTTTTGCTACCTGTTCTAGTTTAATAATTTTATTTTTTACTTTTAATTTGCCCTTTTCTTTTATTTTTCTCATTTGTACTCCTGTTAATCCAAATTTCTTAGCTTTTTTAGTATCAATGTTCCAACTATCTTTTTCTTTGAAAACATAACCAAACGAAGGAACAGAGTGTATGACTTTTATGGCATATATCTCATAAAATTCATTTTCAAATATTTTTTCAATTTTCTTATCCTCATCGCAATCATGGGCAATTACACTAAAACCAATTCCCCAATAGCTTAGTTCAACTATTGCATCAATGAATCTTGATGCTTCTGGACCATAAACATTTAAAGACTTTTTTCTTCTTGAAAGATGTAGGGTCTCTATTAAGGGTAACAAACCTGCAAAATGATCTGCATGCCAATGAGTTATAAAAATCTTAGATATTTTCATTGGAGAGATTCTTGTTTTTTGTAATTGTAATTGTGTTCCCTCTCCACAATCAAAAAGAACGTAATCTCCTTTGTACTTTAGAAGAATGGCTGGGTGTCTTCTTCTTAAGCTTGGAATACCTGCACCAGTGCCTAAAAATATTATATCAATAGGTTCTGGCATGAAATCACCCTTTAGTTTTTTCGTATATAAAAATAACTAAACAACTTAATACGTATAATACAGCTAAAATGACAAGATAGTAAAAGAAAGCCACTGTGAAAAAATTAACATAGTCTACTAATCCTTTAAAAAAATTGTCATAAATAGCTGAAATGAATAACATGATATAGTCTCTTTCAAAAATAGAACGTATTAAAAGAGTTTCAGCCATGAAGATTATTACAAAAAATAGATAAATTAATAATTTTTCTAAACTAGGCACTAAAAATTTTTTTAACATTAAATCACATCCAGATCTTTTTCAAAATATTCCCTTAAAAATATTCTGAATTCTTTTGGTAATTTTTTCATTGATTTGATTGCTTTGTCTCCATCAACTGTTTTAGCTTTTTTTACAACAGGCGCAATTTTACTTGGGATGCCTCTTTCCAATAATTCTTTATTTGATTTTTTGAATAAATTCTTCAAAAATTGTGAAACTTCTGTAAATTTATTTTCAAGTTCAACAACCCAATTTTTACCTTCAATGAAAACTTTTTCTTTTTTATAGTGTTTTAAAAATTCTTCTGCATGTTTACTAAAAACATCAGGCCCTACATTTTTTGAAACCTTAGGTATTCTCCATTCTTTCATTTCTAAAACCAAAACACATTCTTTATTACAATAGAAATCAGTTCTTAATACCTCAAAACCATTTTGTGTAAGCATTCTTTCCATTATTTTTCGAAATCTTTTCATTTGAGGATATAAAATGTCATCTACAACCTTAGGTTTTTTGAAAACTATTAAGTACCATCTTGTGCCTCTTTCATTAATTTTATTTGAAATTTCAGCTATTGAATATGGTTTTAAAGATTTTTTGAAAAAGAATTCTTTTTTAGGGCTCCTTATAAAATCTTTACAAGCTTTAACAAATATGTAAAACTTCTTAACAGAAACTGCAGCTCCAACATTTCTATTTTTATCAACAGGGTCTATCACAATCAAAGAAGTTTTAAATTTTCTTGCTGCCTCTTCTTTACTTAGGTTATTAAAAGTTATAACATGACCTGCTCTCCATTTGAAGGCATTCTTAACAAGGTCCATAAAGCTTCCATATTTTATAATAAGGAGCTCACAAAGATAACCAGAAAAACCTAAAGTTTTTACATCAGCCCCATAGCATTCATTAGCTATGCAAAATTGTTTTAGCAGTCTAACTTCATCAGGATTTTTAAGGTTTTTCTTTACAAATTTCACATGATGTGGCGTTCTATCAACTGCAGATTTTATGTTTTCAGGGTGTTTAATTTTGTAACAAGGAACTATGTCTATTTGGAATTTTCCAACCCATCCTCTTAAGTAAGGATGCTCAGCAAATGCTATTTCATATTTTCCTTTAAGTTTTTTTATTATATTTTTGGCCAGAGTAAGACCTTTTTCTTCTAGTTGTTTTCTAGAAACATTGGGACTAAATAACAAGAATATATCAAGTTCATATTTTTTAGCTAACCAAGTATCTTTTTCAACAGAACCACAAATTATAGGCTTTACATCCTTAGACAATTTTCTGGCGGTTTCCATTAATTTTTCAATAAAATTGTCCATTTTCCTTTCCTCTTTTTTACTAGGTTTTATGTTTTTTAGAACTAAATTTAGGTTCATTTTCATCGATTAGATTTATAAATAAGGAAGTAAATAAAGTTTTATGGTCGACGTGTACTCTACTTTCCAACAAGTGTGGTCTGGTATTTCGTCAAGTTTTGTAACAAATTTCCCGCAATTATTATGGGCGATAATATGGCTAATAATAGGCCTTATAATAGGAAAAATTGCAGGATGGATTGTAAAGCAGTTTTTGATTAAAATAGAGTTAGATAAATACGTCTTTGAAAAAGACAAGTTTAAGATGAAATTATCAGATATTTTTTCAGTATTAACAAGATGGATAATATATCTATTGTTTATATTGTTTGCAGTAGGACATTTGAGCTTTGTGCCAGAATTGGCTTATTTGATTACAAAAGCTATAGAATTTTTAGCAGGAGCAGTAGAAGCAACAGTAATAATTATAATTGGTTATAGCTTTGCTTACTACATAAAAGATAAAGTTATGCGTTCAAAAACTTTCTATGGAGACATAGTTGGAAACGTAATATTTTTCCTAATACTTTATGTTTCCATTGCATTGGCACTACCCTTTATTGGTATAGATACAGAGCTGATTAATTGGATACTCATTGTAATAGTTGCTTCATTTGGTTTAGGAATGGCCATTGCACTTGGTTTAGGTTTAAAAGACGTTGTCAGAGACGTTGGCAGAGATTATGCTAAGGAACTAGTGAAGAAGAGAAGAGTAGAAAAGAGAAAAAAGAGAAGATAAAAAGATCAAAATGTTAGTAAAAGAAATAATGACCACTAATGTAAAGACTATTAGACCTGAGGATACAGTTAAGAAATTGGCTGAAGAGATGGTTAAATATAAGATAGGTGCATTAGTGGTTGTTTCTGGGTCCGGTGAAGTTGTTGGTATAGCAACAGAAAGAGATATTATAGGAGATATTGTTCTCCAAGAAAAAAGCCCAGAAGAATTAAAAGTTCAAGATATAATGACAAAAGATTTGATAACAATCAATCCTAGTAATACTTTAGAAGAAGCAGCAGAAGTTATGGTAAATCATCACATAAAGAAACTTCCTGTGATTGAAGGCGGAAGATTAGTTGGAATTGTTACTGCTACAGACCTAATATCTTATGAGAATAAACTCGTAGAAAAGATAGCACATCTTATAATGGCTTCTCCTTTGAAGAGCATTGGTGGCTAACCATAAAATTCTTTTTCTCCAGATTGATACAACCAAATAGCAATATCCAGTTCTTCTGGAGGTATTTTCAATTCTTTTGCTAACTCAAGAAACCTTTTCTCTAATTCAAAATATCGTTTTTTTGTTAAATTTTCCATCTTGTTGTAGTAGCCTATTTTTCTAAGAAAATTCTGAATATGAACATCTATAATTGGTAAATCTCTGAATCCAATATTTCTCATAAAATGAGCACTTTCTTTTAATCCCAATCCTTTAATGTTTTCCCTTAACCATCTTCTAAGTTCTTTAGGATCTGAATTAAGTCTCTTTTTTAATTCAGGCAATTTTTTCCTAGCCTCAATTATTCTTTCAGCTTTAACATCTGGAAATCTTACTCCTTTTAAATAGCTCCTCAATTCTTCTAAATTAGCTGTGAATAACTTCTTATCAGCTTTCAGTTTATTAACAGCATCTCTACAGTTTTTAGCTCTTGACTGAGGAGTTAGAATACAAAAACATAGTTCGCCAAATAAACAATCATCATCTTTTATATCACAACTATTAATAAAATTTTTTATTACTCCTTTTTTATTTTCATAGAATTCTAAAAGTTTATTTACTTCTGTTTTCATATTATTCACATAGTTTTTAAATTATAAAAATGATTTTATGAAAACCATAGTTGAGCTAAGAAATGTTTTCAAAGAATATGTAATGGGAGAGGTTATAGTAAAGGCCATAAACGGAGTTAGTGTAAAAATAAAAAGATCTGAAAGCATAGCAATAATGGGTCCCTCTGGTTCAGGAAAATCTACAATGCTACATTTAGTAGGTTGTTTAGACAGGCCAACAAGAGGAAAAGTTTTTATTGATGGAAAAGATGTTTCTAATTTGAGTGACAATCAACTGGCTGTTATCAGAAGAATGAAAATAGGTTTTATATTCCAATTTTTTAATCTCATTCCTTCGTTTACGGCTTTAGGAAATGTTGAACTTCCAATGATGTTTTCAGGAATACAACACAGAAAAGAGAAAGCCAAATCCTTATTAGAAGCAGTAGGATTGGGTCAGAGACTTCATCATTACCCTTCTCAGCTTAGTGGTGGAGAAACCCAGAGAGTAGCCATAGCAAGAGCTTTGGCAAATGACCCACAAATAATATTAGCTGATGAGCCAACAGGCAATTTGGATTCTGAGTCTGGAAGAGAAATAATGGAAGTCTTAATAAAGCTTAATAAGGAAAAAGGAGTAACTTTATTAATTGTTACACATGATAATTCAATATCCAGACATGCTAAGAAAAAAATTAGATTAAAGGACGGAAAAATAGCAAGGTGATTTTATGAAAAAAATTATAATTTTGATATTGTTCCTTCTTTTAATAGGAACAGCTTATGCTGTGAACGTATCTTTATCTGTTTCTTGGCAATTATCTTCATCAACTGTAAGACCTGGTGGAGACTTAATAATTCATTTGACTGCAACTAATCCAGGAGTTGATTTGGAGAGCGTTATTCTAACAGCAACTCCGGGTCCTTATGTAAAACTAATTTCAGGAAAACAAATGAAACTCGGAAATATGCCAGCCACAACATCCCAACAAACTTCAATATCTATAAAAGTTGATGAAAGTGCAGAAGCAACTACTTCTTATGTTCAATTAGAAGCCAAGTATTATTATAGTGATTCTGAATACAAAAAAGTATTTTATGTGCCAATAACAATTAAAAGAGAACCCATATTAGAAATCTCTAATGTTGTTTTTAATGAAGTTGTTAAACCAGGAAAAACAGTCTTGTTAACTTTTGATGTTTCTAATAAAGGTGATAGTGCAGCAAGGGATTTAAAAGTCAAATTAGAAAAACCATCTCTATTCACAACTCTAGAATCAACAGGAGAGATTATAGTCAGTGAGTTAAACCCCTCTGGATCTGAAAGCTTAGATTTTACAATAACAATAAATCCAGATGCAGAAATAGGAACTGAATCAATTCCAGTTATACTTTCTTATTTTGATGACACAAAAACCAATAATTATACACAAACTAAGAATATTGGTTTAAAAGTATCAGGAGATGCAGATTTTGTAATTACAGTTGACTCTTATAAGAATTTTTATTATGGAAGAACGGGTGAAGTAACAATATCTATTGCAAATCGTGGTTTAGCATCAGCTGAATACATTAGAATAGTTGCTGATTCACAGTTCGGCTCAAAGGAATTTTACATAGGAAGTCTAGACTCAGATGACTCAGAATCAATTGATTTGCCTCAAAATTTAGTTAAGACTTCAGACAAATATCAAGTTCACCTAACCTTATATTACAAAGACAAATTTGACAACGAATATTCTTTTGAAAAAACAATTGAAGTAATTCCTACCAATGCTCCAATAGATTATGTTACAATTTCAATTGTAGCAGTAGTTCTAATAATTGTTGTTTATTGGATTTACAAAAAATTAAAAAAGAAGTGATTAATTGATTAGAGAAAGTCTAGAATTATCTCTTGATAGCTTAAAGCATAGAAAAATTAGTTCAGCTTTGACAATTTTAGGCATTGTTATTGGTATAACAGCAATTGTTTCTTTGTTATCCATAGGTGAGGGTCTTCAATATGCAGTTTCTAAACAACTAGAAGTTGTTGGTCATGATAAGATATTTGTAACATCTGGTTCAGATTTTATGACAGCTTTTATGGGAGAGGGTTTAAAAGAAGATGATATAGATATGATTGAATCTGAAGACGGTGTTGAGGTGGCTATTGGAATTTTGTTTAATTCAATTCCAATAAAATATAGAAAAGAAAGTTTAATAGGTCAAGTTATTGGGATGAGATCAAAAGATACAGAAAGTGTTTTTACCCAAATGAAAGTTTATGAAATAGGTTCTGGAAGATATTTTAAATCTGGTGAAAAGGGAGTTGCTATGCTTGGTAAAGAAGCTTCAGAAAATCTTTTTGAAAGAGAGATTAATATTGGAGATACTCTTTATGTAAAAGATGAAAGATTCAGAGTTATTGGAATCTTGAAATCATCAGCTAATAATCAACGAGATAAATCTTTATTTGTACCATTAGAACAGTTAAGAGAAATTACTGGTAGTAAAGACTCATTAACAATGATTATTGCCAAAGTTTCTGATATATCTAAAGTAGAAAAAATCGCTGAAGAAATAGAGGAGGAGCTAGATGAAGAATATGGTGAAGGATATTATCAAGCTACCACAAGCGAGCAAATGGCCGAAAGCGTAGGATCAATATTTTCAATTCTCACATTTGTTATTGGTGGTATTGCATCAATAGCATTAATAGTTGCTGGTGTAGGTATATCCAACACCATGTTTGCATCAATCATGGAAAGAACCAAAGAAATCGGTGTTATGAAAGCCATTGGAGCTACTAACTATAATGTCATGGAAATATTTTTAGTAGAATCTAGCTTGTTAGGCTTTATTGGCGGTGTTATAGGATG
>CAYGBE010000080.1:0-5077 GCA_964348065.1 uncultured archaeon | reverse complement strand
TTATAATTAATATGGTTAAATTGGATAATTTGGGTAAATTGAACCGCACCAATTAGTCGAGAGCCAAGCTCAATTGGTGCGGCGTCTACGCTGCGCTCCGAGATTCTCGATGATAGATGGTTGTGATTGGTTCATTAGTTAATCTGGCAAATTTGGATAATATGGTTAAACTGATAAGCTCTAATCTGTATCCCCGACTAAGACATTCGAGGACAAGCTTGGCGGTTCTCCGCTATATCTTCGCCTGCTGGCGTCTGACGTTTGCCTGCTGGCAAACATACGGGTATTTTAACATAATACCGAACAAAAGTCAACAAAAAAACGGCCAAAAAAGCACTTTTTTTGACCGCCCGTGTTTGAAATCCGGGCCTTTGGGCTCGGACCTGTCTACTCCGGGAAGTTCAGGCGACGCAGCAGGTCGCCGAAACGCGGGTCGTTACGCAGTGGATCCAGCAAGGGCTCGACTTTCAGTCTAAATATCCGCCCGTCGTGCTGCTCGTAGGCCTTCTCCAGCCAGGCGAATGCCTGTTCCTTATCGCCAAGCTGCGCATATATTTTGGCAGTTAAATAGGGATTTTGCTCATACTGGCCTTTAAGCTTCTCCAGGTGCCACATCCAGTAACCCTTAGGTCCCGATTCGCTGTAGGCGCGACCCAACGCCTCTACTTCCTCTTGTTGGGCTCCCGATAAGATTAGCGCCTTCTGACGGGCTTTAACCGCGTCCTCATACCTCCTCATTTGTCCATATATGCGCGCGAGACCCAAGTATGCCCGGGAGTTTTTCGGCTCAAGCTCAGCCACACGCTGGTATTCTGCTATTGCCTGGTCGTACTGGCGTGCTTGGTAGTATTTTCCAGCCAGTGTGCTCCCATACCGATACGAGAGTGGATCGAGCTGTAGGGCGCGCTTGGCCTCGGCGATGGATTCCTCGAAGCGGCCCATCGCCATGAAATAAGAAGCATACTCACAATGAGCTTCGGCAAGGTTCGGATTCAGCGCAATGGCTATCTTCATTTCCCTCTCCCCTTCCACCCAATCCCAATATAGATAAAATAGAACTCCTGAAAGTGCAAGGTGGGCTTCTGCGAGCGTGTCATCAATTTCGAGGGCTTTCCTCAAGAGTGCCATGGTTTTGGATTTAGCCTCATCCAGCGGCAGATGACCGGCCCACGAAAGAAACTCGTAGGAGGCGGCCAGCCCAGCATAAGCCTGAGCATAATTGGGATCGACCTCAATCGCCTGCTGGAAGTACTTGTTAGCTTTTTCGAGTTCTTCCTTCGTCAACTTGGAATAGTGGTACTTGCCCCTGAGGTAAAGATCGTGGGCTTCGGGGTTCACGGGGCGAGCAGATGTCAGGCGTGCCTCTTCCTCAGGAGTTAGTATTACCTGGATCTCATGAGCGATTGCCTGCGCCACTTCACTCGACAAAATCAGGATGTCACCAAAGTCACGGTCATAGTTGTCGGCCCAAAGGTGGCGTTCCGGTACCGCACCGATTAGCTGCGCTGTGATCCTCACTCGCTCGGCGACACGAAGCACTGAACCTTCCACGACCGCATCCACGTTCAATTCTCGCGCAATCTCCGGCAAGGACTTGTCCGAGCCCTTGTACCGCATCACTGATTGGCGTGAAATCACCCGCAGTGCCCCGATCTTGGATAACTCGGTAATCAACGCCCCGGTCATCCCATCGGAGAAGTACTCCTGCTCCGGGTCGCCGGACAGGTTCTCCAGCGGCAGTACTGCCAGCGACTCGATCCGGCCGGGACTGACCCCACCCGGCAGTTGCTCCCGCCACCAGCCTATATTCAGTCCCACCACAGTTAGCAACACCACGATTGCTCCGGCAACAAGTCCTATCGCCATTGCCCACCGCCACAAGGTTCGTACTGGCGCCGCTTTTATGGTTACCGGTAAGTTCAGTGTTTCTCTGATTTCAACGGCCGCATCTGCGATTTCTCCAAGCCGTTGGTGCGGGTCCTTCTCTAAACAGCGGCGAAGAATTAACCTGATATTTGCAGGGGTTTCCTGCGGCAGAGCTTGCCAATCAGGTTCTCTTTCGATGATGCGAGCCAGGGTGTCTGTGGCAGTGTCACTTTCAAATGGAGAGTGACCGGTTAGCATCTCGTACATAATGCAGGCAAACGACCAGTTGTCGGTGCGGTGGTCTGTGGATTTTCCGCGGGCCTGTTCCGGAGACATGTAAGCCGGCGTGCCGATTATATGGCCGGGCTCGGTGGCGGTAACATCGCTTTTTCCGCCTTCGCTTAGGGAGGGTTTGGCCAGGCCGAAGTCCAGCACCTTAACTCTGCCATCAGGCGTGATTTTGATATTGCCGGGCTTTAGGTCCCGATGGACGACACCTTTTTCTTGAGCCGCTGAGACTGCCTCGGCGACCTGCTGGGCGATCGAAAGGGCTTCCTCCAATTTCAACGGTTCGCGAGCAATCCGTTGGGCCAGAGTCTGGCCCGGGACATATTCAAGAATCAAATAGCTTAGGTCTTCGTCCTGTTCGATGATATCGTGTATCACGGCGATATTCGGATGATTCAATGAGGCCAGTAGCTTGGCCTCGCGATGGAAACGCATCTTGGTAGTCGAGTCGCCTGCCAGTTTAGCAGGGATGGTCTTGATGGCCACAGAACGGTCAAGTTTGGTATCACGAGCCAGATAGACCACTCCCATACCTCCTCGGCCAATCACTTCGACTATTTCAAAGCTCCCCACTTTCTTGCCAACGAGATCTTGTCCTGCCGCTGCCTCTTCAAAGTCGCTCTCATCGGCCTGGACAAGGGAATCGAACAAGGTATCGATTTTTTGCACATCCTGTATCCTCTGTCTAATCTGATAATCCAAGCCAGGGTATTGTCTCACAAATTCATCGATATCAGGCTCCTTACCTTGCCACCTTGCATCTACAAATTGCCGAACAGCTTCTTTAATGACGTTTTCCTGTTTGTCGTTAACCGGGCCTGCCATTAAATACTCCTGAACGCGGCAGCCAGCGCTACCATTGCACGCGTTGCGAGCATTCTCACCGCATCGGGACTCTTATCTAATCTAGTTGCTACCATTTCGTAGGAAAGTCCCTCGATTTTAGTCAGAATGATTGCTTCTCTGTACTCAGGTTTCAATTCATCCATCGCTTTCTCAAGCTTAGCCAAATCCTCTCTTCTGGACATGATCACACTTGGCGTGGTGGACTCAATGGGTCCAAGAGTCCCGAGAAACCTATCACTGGTAGTCGGCCCATAGTTGTTAAGTCGAAGTTCTTTACGAACGTCGCGCTTCTCGGCGTGCAGTCTCCTTAGACTACCCCGAAGCTCGTTTTCAGCTATTTTAGATAGCCATCGTACGAAATCTCCTTCGTCTTTGTACGTAAAGTCGTCCAACCCGCTCAAGGCATGGATAAGAGTGTCCTGTACCAGGTCCATCGATTCGAGCTTCGAGCGAAGCTCCCGGCCCATACGAAGGCGCACCATCCACCGTACTCGATCGGCGTAAATCCTGTAAAGCTGGTTTAACGCAGATTTATCACCTTCCTTAGCCAGAACAACTAAATGCCGGGTCTTTTGGCCGAAATTACACATTAACCTTTGCTAACCTCCACAGATGTAAGAATTTAAATATATTTTACCTATTCTTGGAAAAAATTTCAACAAAAAGTGTTCGTTTGCTCCCATTTTGGCATTTATTAAGAGTAGAGCCGGTTCTTCAGTAAAACTTACGTAAACTGTAGCATCTACTCTAAGGGCAGAAAGGAGGTAATGTATATGAGGTAAATGACAAGGTTTGCCAGGGCTTGTCAGCAATATATCTGGCAGTTGTGTAATAGGTGTATATGTGTTTTTCAAAGGTAACTTTTGTAAAGATTCCAACTAAAATAGGAGAAAATTTCGATGAAAACGCTAATGAACAAACTAATCACAATTAAGAGCATACCAGTACTTGCGCTGGTTTTGCTGGTCGTTTTAGGCTCATCTTTTGTTAAGGGCACCGCCAGCAACCCTGAGCCCGGGCCCGTTTATCACGCAACAATCCGCCTGTATTCAGTCGAAGACGACATCGCTGCAATCGAGGAGGTTCTGAACCAATATGCGGTGACGTCAAACGCTGGAGATTTCGAAGGTTGGCTGTCATTGCATGCAGACGACGTAGTCAAGATGCCGCCGGACGCCCCTGCCATTTTCGGAAAAGAGGATTTAAGGGCTAATTTTGCGCCCGCTTTCGATGCCTTCAACACTAGTTGTGTCATCTACCCCGAGGAAACTCAGGTAGATGGTGACATGGGATTTGCTCGCGGTACTTACAGTATATCAGCCACTCCCAAGGCAGGGGGCGAGACTATTGATATAATGACGGATGGTAAATACCTGACCCTCTGCAAAAGGCAGCCTGATGGTACCTGGAAGATTTCCCATGATTGCTACAACAGCAATATACCACCAGCACAGTAGTAATAAACCAAGTTGGCGGCGATAGACGGCAGCAGCGGCGGGAAAACACAGGACATAAAGTACAATTCGTATCACCGAACTGAAGGGCTGCAAGTCCCGACCTAATCGGGACTTGCAGCCCTTTTTTGTTGACCACCAAGAGCTGCTAAAACCGGCTCAGACGCGACTTTTACCTTTGGCTTGTGCTAACAGCAGAATAAGTTTGGAAGTACATCGTGACAACATGTCTAAAAGAAAAATGGAAAAATCTTGATATTTTCTGTAATTGAGCTTATATGAAAGACTTCCGGTTCGAGAATTACATCTAAAAACGTTTTAACACATACTTGAAAGGAGTAAGTTATGGGCGGCTTTGAGACATTAGATTGGATCGCGATTGGTGCGTATTTTGCCCTTCTTCTGATTGTTGCCTGGTGGGTTATCCTGCGGAGCAGGGACACTGCTGCCGACTATTTTCTTGCCGGCAGAAATCTTGGATGGTGGGTCGTGGGTGCCTCCATCTTTGCCTCGAACATCGGTTCCGAGCACTTAGTCGGTCTTGCTGGGTCCGGCTGTACTGACGGAGTGGCAATGGCTCATTACGAGCTACATGCCTGGTGCCTGCTTATTCTGGCGTGGGT
>CAYGBE010000079.1:0-6696 GCA_964348065.1 uncultured archaeon | reverse complement strand
GTCCGAATCCCGGTCCCGACCCTCAGCGCGCGCGTTTAGTTGTCTCAATATATAATCTCGATTTGATTTGAGCATCCCAATCGTCTTTGAAGATTTGAATTTCGAATTTTGATTCCTCTTGAATAAATCTATCAGATCGGTTAAGTTGTCTACATCACTCCACTCGGGCAAGATGTGGACCTTTTGTCCTTGATCTTTCAGTTTGGAAATGGTTTCTTTGAAAACTTTTTCAGTGCTCCAAGTTATTGCCTGGAAGGTTTTTGCCGAAAAAGCTTCTTGAGTAAATCCGATCAGGTAGTATCCGCCATCAGGGGATGGACCAATCACAGCACCATAATCTTGGAGAGCGACAATTGCTTCTTGAAGTATTTCTTCAGGTAAGTCCGGGCAATCACTCGCCACTAAGATCACTCTGTTGAAACCTAAAGAATAGGTGTCGATACAAACATTCTTGAGCACCTGCCCCAGGTTGTTGCCTCGTTGAGGAAGATAATTACGTTCGAGGCCCAACCACTTCTCAAATTTCTTAACTGCGCTTTTCGGGCTATAAGCAATGACTTGGGGAATTCCATACATGTCAAGCATGTCGACTATGTCCAAAACAAAGTTCCTGTAAAGTTCAACCACTAAATTCTCATCAATTTGCCGAAGGAGTCTGGATTTCACTTTTCCTTTCTCAGGATACTTGACTAGAAGAACCGTACATGTGTCAACGTCCAAGCTTCTATTTTCTCCTCTAGGCTACTAGTGCTCCTCCACACGACGATCCGTTCCCCGCCGTGCAGCCAAAACAATGGTCTCCAGTCAAGATTCTTCGATTTGAGAGTGTAGAAAAATCTAAAGTATCTATATACAAAGGAACTTCGAAACTTATCGGAAGGTCCAGACCTAGGTTAAAATCACAATCGTAAATTCTTCCATCCCAGGCTACATCTATCTGATGCCTACACATTAACCCTTCAAGAGTCTTAGGGTTGAATGACTCTTTGAGTATTTGACAATATTTCTCATAAGAGTTCTGTTGATGGAGCAATTTTAGAAAACGGCCAACAGGCATATTGGTGATGGCAATTAATTTATTGAAGACTATTCCAAACTTGTTCTGCAATTTACTTTTATAATCCCGTTCCAAAGATGATTGCTGTGGAGGAAGAAAAGCCCCCTCCGGATTGAAGACTAGATCTAGTTCCAGACTTGGATCCAGACCATATCCAACATCATTCAAAAGTTTCAATACTTCAATGCTCTTTTTGAATGTGCCATCACCCCTCACTGAATCCACCTCCTCTCTAAGATAGCAAGGCAAGGAAGCTACGAGTTTGACCCCGTTATCTCGATAGAAATCAATCATCTTTTCTATTCTCGATCCTAATAGGACAGTTAGGTTTGTCCTCACCTGGACATTGTAGCCATTCTCTCGAAGAGCTTTCAAAAACATCCTTAGACGAGGGTTCAGTTCAGGTGCTCCTCCAGTTATGTCTATTAAGGTGGGTCTTGTTTCATGGGATTTGTCAAGGACGAGTTGCATCGTACTCCATTTCATCATTTCTGTTCTTGCTGGTGAAGCATTAACATGGCAGTGACGACATTGGCTATTGCATTGTAAACCGATATTTACCTGCAATGTCGTAATATCAGAAGCTCTTAGGGGCGACCCAATGACTTCTAGAATTTTTTTTTCAAAATCGTTCATGATCACATCTCGGAATAAGCTGGACTCAGTATATGTCTATCAAAAATGCTTAATAAGACAAACGATTTGGATTCAACGCGTATCTGCTGAATTCATATTATGAGAGTTGTTCCTCAACCTAAATCGAAGCTGCCGGACTGAGAAGGAGCACAAGACTCGATCTATTATTTTTCTTCTTTAGAAAAATCTCCTGAGAAAACTTGGCTTGAGTCCAAAAATGTTTAAACCATAAGCTATTGCATAAGCTATTGCAACAATAACTTCTCCCTCAGCTAAAAATTTTCTTGGGGAAACGGAAATATATCGGTCGATCTGACTTAGCCTGCCATATTTCTTCACGTTCTTGCAGAGTTCGACATCCTCAAGAAAACTGTTTTCATCATAGCCTCCAATCTTTCTGAAAATATCTTTTCTCAAGAATATTCCAAAATCTCCAAAGAAAATCTTGGTTAATCCTACCCTAAAATTGCCAAAACTGCTGATGAATCTAAGGAAGATACTGGGCTCACAAAATTCATGTTTGAATCCACCCCCAATTGACCTTTCTTTCAAGATAACTCTTTCAATCACCTTGAGGGCATCTCTAGGTATCCCGCAGTCTGAGTGAAGGAACAATAATATTTCCCCTCTTGCTTCTTTCGCTCCCATGTTCATCTGAATTGCTCTTCCTCTTTCGGAGTGTAAGAGTTTGATTGGATGACAAAATCTGCAGATGAATCTAACGACTTTATCTAGAGTACGATCTGTACTCCCTCCATCCACCAATATCACCTCGAAAATTCCCTCCAAATTGTTCAGATTTTTGAGAAACTTTGTAATCTCCTTCTCTTCATTCAATATTGGGGTTACAATAGAAATCAAAGTACATTCTACCTGAGCACGTATAGTGAACTTGTAAGAAATAGGGGATGATGCAAAAAAGGTTTTATTTCAAAAGGAAACAAAATAATACAATTGAATATCTATTTTAATGGATCCTAGACTTACAATGGAGAATTCTAAAGTCAATAGATTTCTGACAACTAGAGTAGGCATTCTTATCCAGGGAGTATTATGGCTTATCTTCTGGATTGCTCCTGCCTTTCACTTATTCGAAGGAGATAGTCGTTGGGCTCACAATTTTGCCCTTCCTATATGCTTTATAACAGTAGGATCAGAATCTAACTTCAAAAAGATCTCTTGTGAACTTACCGCAATTATTGCATCGTTCCTTACGATTCCAGTGTTCCTAGGATACATTTCGGGGATTAGCTCCACATATATTGCGGCTATTTTGCTAATCTTAAATTTGCTATTGTATTTGGTTGAACGAGGGAGAAAGGTCGAGCTTTTAGTACCGGCACCAAGGCTTAGAGCTTGGCTCAAAATACACCTGTTAACCTTCGCATATTTGGGTCTCGCACATATGCCACTGATTTTCTTTCTTGTAAGATGGAACAACCCATCAGTATTCTCTACTTACTTACCTGTGGAATACGAGATTTCCACAAGTTCATTCAACCTCATGCTACTGCCATTGACAGTATTTGGTATAATGGAAAGATATGTAAAAAAAGTGGGAAAGCTACAAGTATCGCTAATAGGTTTCGCTTGGTCGATGGTAATGATCTTGGTCCCATTGACCTCCATTTTTTTCCTAGGTCAATGATTAAGACTGCCTTCGCAACAACACAGAAACAGAATTGGGTGATTTCTCAAGAATCACTTAACTGCGCCCGCAAGTCTAACTAGTAACTACTTCGTAATCTTGTTCGTTCCTTTCACCCAATCCAAGTTGTACAGCTCTACGTATCTGTGTATAACTCAATGGTTCATTCTTCAAACTAGAACCATCAAAAGCTGCGACTGTTCTCAAAGCTTCGATATCCATAGCTATTCTAGCTCCAGAAGCCAACACTAAACCTGGAGTCCGAAGCTCACCGCTTGCAGGTCCACCAGAAACAAAGCATTTCCTGCCATCCATAATAATTAGATGTGGATGAACAACCAAGTTTAAATCCACTATCTTTTCTTCCAAATGTCTCAGGTGAAGTCGCATTCTTTCCCGAGGCTTCATGAAACCAACGGCCAGTTTCAGACTGAAAGTGAATTTCGCGAATCTGTGTGTTTTCATACAGCAAATATAAACCACTTTTTTCGAGTTCAACGCTGTTTTAGGCAGGCTCACGTTTTTGAGGTATGTGCCACCGGTTTCTACCCTTTTCCATTTGCCTTCATCAAAGATTGCAATTTCTGCTCCAGATTCCTTCGCTTTTTTCAGCATTCCTGCTTTTTTCAATACGTTTCGAGTAGAAAGTCGAAGCATGGCCGATTCACCTAGGACAACTTTTTTGGCACTATGCTCATACAGCAATTCAATCGTTGCTTTGACAAAATCAGGGTCGCTAGAACTGGGTGGAGGATCTGGGGTATTAAAGTTTGGTTTCAACAAAATCTCATCTCCCTTTTCAACAACCTTGTTGAAACCTCCAATCAGATTCACAGAGTCTAGAATTGCTTCCTTCAGAGAACTGACTTTCGTTGTTTTTCCAACTAACACTTTGCCGTCTTTCTTGTACGGATTGGTTACGACTTCGCCAATTCCCTCTTCGACACTCGAGACATGCATAATAGATACCACTAGGACTACCGCTGGCAGAATATATAAGTATGACTTATGTCATATTTCAACCTGCAGTATGCCGCAAGAACGATGGAGGAACATTTGTCTTGGAAAAGCCCTTTCATTTACTCCCTCAAAACGATAGCTCTACTGATGACCGAACTCCTTTGATGCGCGGACGTTCGCATTCAATATCGCTAGTTGATGTTATTCTCGGTCGTAGAAGCATTCGACGGTTTGAACAGAAAGAGATTCCTAAGGACATATTGGATAGGATTCTTGAAGCTGGTAGACAAGCTCCATCAGCAGCGAATAGACAACCGTGGCACTTCATTGTATTGACTGATGATCGAATTAAAGGAAGATTGTCCAAATGGTTGTTTACCAAGCATATCAAAAATTCTTCGGTTACTATTGTTGGGTGCGCCAACACTGGCCTCTTAGACAGAAGATGGTCTACCATTGGCACCTCAATTGCCTTGCAGAACATGGTCATTGCGGCTTGGGCAATGGGAGTTGGTTCATGCTGGATAGGTGGCTTCAAAGAAAACGAAGTCAAGAAACTGCTAGGCATCTCTGACAAATGGAAGGTAGTAGCGCTTGTCTCCTTTGGATACCCAAGCGAGAAACCCCACGCAAAAAGAAGAAAGCCTATTGAGAAGATAGTAGGCTATAACAAGTTTTAGAAAAAACACTGTATCTTCCCTTTTGCGCGCGCGGTAGCATCGAGCATCTCTTCAGTGAGGATGAAACTGGGAAAGAGATATTCGACGACTTTTCTGACGCGGTTCCCAAATAGTGCCAAGAGTCTGGGTCAATAAGAGCTGTGCGACCGCAAATCCAGTAGGTTGATTCCGGAGATTTCTGGTAGCCTTTACTTCCGGAAGCCGCGCCATCCGCCTTCCCCGAGAGAACCGTGACGGGGTCGCACCCGAGCCCGAGGAAGGCTTCGCGCCTCAGCAACCATGCACGCAAAAATTGATAAGTAGAGACAAGTTTTTGACAATGACGCTATGGGGATTGCAAGATGATTAGAGATATCGATAATGTATCGATTGTAGTGGACGACTTGAAGTTTGCGGTTGAATGGTATAAGGACGTTTTGGGCTTGAAGCACAAGTTTACTGAGGAAAGCATTCAATGGGCTGAGATGGACTCGGGTGGACGGAGTACACTGGCGTTGAAAACAAAGGGAAATCCATCAGTATGCTTCGTCGTAACGGACTTGGAAGAAGAAATGAGAAGGTTGAGGAAGAAGGGAGTCAGTTTTGATGAGGTTTCCGAACTTCCTGGCGGCGTCGGAAGAGTCACAAGCTTTGAAGATCCCTGGGGAAATGAAATAAACTTCTACGAACCTCCACAAAAATAACATCGCGTACTTATTCCGAAAAAAACCACACGAGCGCTCGACACTTCACAGGTTCAATGGAGTGTTCCAAAGCGTACTCGCTAACTTGCTCTTCAGAAAGCGCAAATGACTTCCCCCTCCAAAGTGTTTGCGTGGCTTAAATTATTTACCCAGACCTAAACATGCCGGGTGTTACTTCATCTTGCTTGATACCTATATTCAATGAAGACATGCTGTAAACCAATTCTTGCGAGATTCAGTGCTGACAACCTTGAATCCTGCTTCAAGGGCTAGCTTGCTGACAAGTTCTAGAGTTTGCTCTTTTCCGTCTCCTCTCACTCCGTATCCTGTGAAGATTTTTTCTCCATCAGGCAAATTGGCTTCCACAAAGACAACATGTAGATCTGGTTTTTCTGCAATGATTGCATCCCAAAAATAGAGTAGCCCATCCAATTTGAGAACTCTTTTAGCCTCTACGATGACAGCACGCTTCCTTTCAAGTGGTCTGATGTACATTAGTGAGAAGAAGAATGTGGCTACATCGAAACTGCCATTTTTAAAGGGCATAGACCCAGCATCACATAAAACCCATTGTGCAACTGCACCCCTTGACTTGTCCTCGCCAATTTCTCCTTTACGGATGTCTACACACACCGTTTCCATCCCGCGCGTTTTGGCTATCACACCCTCCCCTCCAGCGCCAATATCTACGACAGAGCCTTCTAGCCTCTCAAGAGAAACCTTCACCTTCGGTCTTCGAGAAAGTTTCGCGAGGCTTTTCATGAGAAACCTTTTGATAATTCTCATCACCACCTTTCTCTTTCTTGCTGATTCGACAATGTTGTTTCAAGTTGCTTCAACAATTAAGCATGCATGCTTCATAATATTTGCCGCAGACGCTAGGCGACGAGAACACGTGAAGTTCAAGGCAACCGGAGTGGGAAGTAGGTTCGCAATCGGAGAATCAGTTCAAGCCTGATCTAAACAATGTTTAGGGCCGCACGTAGTATTCACACGTATCCAAAAGCGAAACGGCCTTGATGAGCCGTGCAC
>CAYGBE010000078.1:0-3054 GCA_964348065.1 uncultured archaeon | reverse complement strand
GTAGACCTCGAACCTGTCCACACGCTTGGCCGTTTCATTGGCAAGGGTGTTAGACGCATAGACCTCAAGAATAGCCTGCCCCGAATGGCCTGGTCGCTAGTAAAGATGGGCTTCGCAAGTGATAATCCTGTGGAGGTTAAAGGCGTCAAGGTAGCTCCCATCGATGTTGTACTCGCTCTTACTCCTCCAGCGACAGAAACAATGGAAAAGATGGATGCTGAAGGGAAAGAAACGTATGGATGCAATCTAGCGGAAATCACGGGAGAGAGAGCAGGAAAAAAAGTAACTCACACCGTTTACAGGGTGTTCGGTTTCCACGAGAATTATCAAAGGTTCGGAACAAGATGGGCGGAAGTTGCCATCCCAGCCGTAACCACCGCCACTATGCTCGCAAAGGGAGAAATAAAAACTAAGGGAGTTATTCCACCTGAATGCTTAGAACCAAAACCGTTCTTGACTAGACTCGCTGAGAAAGGAATGACGTTCCAAGAGAGTATTGTTTCGGAAGTTCGAGTCTAGTTTTTCACGTGTGTGTATCGATTCTCAATATTCATAGTATACAAAACTAAATGTTACGCACATGTTACGCTTAAAAGCAACAGTTGCCATTGCAAAGCTCAAATGAGTACTTCGCGCGCGCATGCATGCTGATCGATAGGTACATAAAATATATAGTTTTCCAAGTCTATGCTAGGTTGTTAAAAAATTGGTCTTCGGCTACAACGAACAGATCCTCAGAGTCAATCTGTCGACGAGAAAGATTCGAATAGAGAAGCCCTCAGAATTCTTCTACCGTCGATATTTCGGAGGTAGAGGTGTTATCGCCTACTATTTATTGAAGGAGCTTAAACCAGGAATTGATCCACTGGGACCGAGAAATATTCTCGTATTTGCGCCAGGCATTGTCACAGGGGCACCAATCCCTGGAAGTGGTCGTAATAGTGTAGGAGCCAAATCGCCGCTCACAGGAGCTTATGGTGAAGCTGAGGTTGGCGGTTTTTGGGGAGCAGAGCTGAAACATGCAGGGTTCGATGGCATCGTCATAAAGGGCAAGGCTAAGTCACCGGTCTACCTCTGGATTCATGATGGCGAAGTCGAAATCCAAGATGCGCAACATCTCTGGGGCTTGGACATTGGAGACTCGCAAGAAATCATTCGCAAAGATGTAGGAGAAAGACTAGCGAGAACCGCTCAAATAGGGAAAGGCGGCGAGAGAATGGTTCGTTTCGCTTGCATCATCAACGACCTTAAACACTCCGCTGGGCGTGTAGGCATGGGCGCTGTCATGGGCTCAAAAAATCTGAAAGCTATTGCTGCCAGAGGCCATGGAGGACCAGAAATGGCTGACCCAAAGAAACTTGGAGAACTTACGAAGTGGATTCTCAACAATCTTGAAAAAGAACACGGGAAAATGCACGAATTCGGGACAGGGGCAATGATGACGCAGGGCGTTTTGTCCGGAAATCTGCCCACGCACAACTTTAGAGACGCAGGGTTCCCAAACCCAGAAGCCATCTCTGCTCAAACAATCAAAGAGACGTTTCGAATACGGATGGAATCTTGTTATTTCTGCCCAGTCAGATGCAAAAAAGTTGTCAAAATCGAAACGCCTTATCCAGTTGATCCTATCTATGGTGGCCCAGAATATGAAACACTGGCTGCCTTTGGCCCAAACTGCGGCATAGACGATTTACCAGCCATATGCAAAGCCAATGAAATGTGCCAACGTTTCACTCTTGACACTATTTCAACTGGGAGCGTAATAGCATTCGCTATGGAATGTTTTGAGAATAAACTGCTGACGAAGTTGGATACCAATGGAATCGATTTGACTTTCGGAAATGCCGAAGCAATGCTGCAAATTGTTGAGATGATCGCCAAACGGGAAGGAATCGGAGATCTACTTGCGGAAGGGACGATGAGAGCCGCTGAAAAAATCGGGAAAGGAGCAGAAAAGTTTGCAGTTCATGTCAAGGGCGAAGAACCCGGAATGCATGATCCCCGCCTTAAAAGAGGGCTCGCACTTGGCTATGCGGTTAAGCCTACGGGTGCAGACCACATGAACAATCTACATGATACTTGGACAAGAAGCGTGCCTTCTTTTGGTATAATTGAGCCAGTTCCCTTAGAGGATTTGGGTCCAAGAAAAGTCAGACTCTACATTTACAAAGTCACATTTGAGATAACAAAGAACTGTTTATTACTGTGCGATTTTGTCCACTGGGACGAAGACCAAATAGTGGAAATAGTGAGAGCTGTAACTGGATGGGACAGCAATCTATGGGAAATAATGAAGGTTGGAGAACGTTCAATAAACATGGCTCGAGCCTTTAACATAAGAGAAGGATTTTCAAGAAAGGATGACTGGTTACCTGAGCGTTTTTTCCATCCACAAACGTCTGGACCCCTATCTGATACAGCGGTCGATCCAGATAAACTGGAAAACGCGAAGAGCATATATTATAGCATGATGGGATGGGATCAAGTAAGAGGCGCACCCACAAGGGCGAAGCTTGAGGAACTGGATATATCGTGGGTTGCAGATAAATTAGATGTGTCCTGGGATCTTTGTGAAGGTTTACGTCAAAGCCTACGGAATTCTTCGAAAATATTTTAATGACAAAGAAGAGGCAGAGTCACGCTTGACACAAGGATCCACTGTTGCTAGCATTTTTCGTAAACTGAAGAAAACAAAGAGCGAAACATGGATGGTGGTAGTTAACGGAAAAATCGCTGATGAGAACACTGTGCTAAACGATGGTGATATAGTGAGCATCTTTGAACCAATCGGCGGCGGTGCCCGGCACACATAACATGAGAACAAATACACGTTTGCAGGATTGGCTCCAGCAAAACACATAAACATATCTCCCTTGAATAAAAGGTGTGAGGTGAAAGGAGTTTGGTGAGTTATGAAAAACCTTCTAAAATGCCTTCTTACGGCGTACTCAGCAGAGACGATTTGGACGCGATTCACTGGGCCACCCTTGACATTTTAGAGAAGACAGGTATTCGAATTGTTGAGGGTGAGGAGATTCTGAAAATGCTGGAGGA
>CAYGBE010000077.1:0-3699 GCA_964348065.1 uncultured archaeon | reverse complement strand
TTTTTATGTGTAATCGGATTAAGTATACGGCGCAAAAGAAATGTAGCTATCATATAATCCTATTTGGAATAAACAAGGCTGCTGATTCCTCAGACCAGTAGCCCTTCTGAGCATATTTCGATGATACAGTGTCAACTTTTAGCCGTCACCAGCTATGATTGAATCTTAAGGTGCAGGTTCCGGCTCAGGCTCACACGGCTCCATCAATGTTACCCACTTCCTGGCTCCCGCAGGCAAAGGACCGATACACATGATCGGTTTTTCATCACTATCTGCGAATCCGTCGCCATCTTTATCCTGTTCGGCACCATGCACGAAGATGTAATGGTCAAAGACCTCCATAGTGTCGCAATCGATAATTCTTGTGATTTTATGAATATAGGAGGAATTATTATGTATCATGCGAGGAGCAGAGTTGCGGTGAGAATTTTGTGCTTCGCGAGTGAGTATTTTAGCATTTCAATTAACAATCTATTTTTATTTAGATCCCGCCCGTCGAAGACGGCACTCATACGAAGGCGTAGCATCCACTGTACCCCCTCCATGTAAACTCTGCAGAGCTGGTTTAGAGCGGATTTATCACCATTCTTGACTAAAGCGATTAATTCACGGGTCTTTTGGCCAACAGTACACATCAACCTTTTCTAACCCCCACAGGTAAAGGACCTTATATAAATTTTACCAATTCTTAAAAAAAATTTCAACAAAAAGCGTTAGGTTGCCCGCATTTTGGCATTTAAAAGAGTAGGGTTAACGAGACAAAAGAGTGAAGTAAAAGTAAAGTAAACTACTGTGGGTTAAAACCCATAGCATTATAGTTTCAGGCTTTCACCTGTCCGCCTTCGGCGGATATCCGTCCAACTGTGTCAAAATGAAAAAAAATGAAACATATCCTTTTGGCCGGGATGATTTAGATAGGCGACCAATGATAAAAGAATTGAGTATCCAGATGATCCGGCAGGCAAAGGCCGGGAATATGCAGAGTCTTTCGGCAGTGGCCGAACAGGTCCGGCAGAAGGTCTATACGTATATCTTCCGTCTGACCCTTGACTACCATCTAACCCAAGACTTGACCCAGGAAACGATATTGGAAATGATAAAAAACCTTCCTAAACTTAAAATACCACATGTCAACGGTTTCTGGGGTTGGATTTTCCGCACCGCCCTCGGTAAGGTACAGCATCATTTCCGACCTCAGGGTGCCCGGCGTCTGGCCCAGAAAACGACTTCAGACGACTCCGTTCTGAAGTCCCAGGCAAGCGATGACAACAGTCCCATGAAAGCTCTCGTTAGTGAAGAGATCCGGAAAGCGGTGCTGGGTGCCATGCAGGCCATTAAGTTCAAATACCGCAATATTCTGGTCCTGCGCTGTTTTGACAACCTGTCCTATGGGCAGATTGCCGGAATAATGGGCGGCAGTGAAGTCAAGGCCCGGCTGTTGTTCTTCCGGGCCAAACACTCGCTGAAAAGCCAACTGGAACGACGCGGTTTTAAACGTGATTCCCTGCTGGCCGCCCTGGCCATCTTTGCCGAGCTGACCGTGCAAAATGGGAAGAAAGCGGTTGCTGGAGAAGTGGTTTTGGCCAGTTCCCTGGAGACGGGATTAGGCATTAGTTTAGCGGGTCTGCTGACTGTTAGAACGGCGATAACTGCAGCCTGTGTAATGTGCATAGCCGGTTTCACGGCCAGTATGATTAAACCAGAACCCAACTCAAATATCAACGTCAAGGAACTTTACAGCCACCTGTATCCACTGCTGGATCACGAAGAATTTGCGGCCCCATCCCGCGTGATTGCTGCGCACGACCCCGAGAGAGACGGCTTCCTGGTTATAGATAAAGACCGTCCCCAAACACCGGTGCAACGACTGCAAACTGATCAAATCCGTCAAGCTGATCAAATCCCTATCGATCTGGTAAACCAGCCGCGCATGGGCCTTGTGCTGCCCACACACCATTGGATCGAACTCGGCTTTGACGGACCGATTCGTAACGGTTCCGGCCCTGATCTGCTACTTATTGTATGGGGTTGCCGGATCATGCGGATTTTTTTGACGGACGGTAGCGATCAATTGTTCGAGTTACCTCAGCCCCGTTGCCTGCGCATGGGTGTCTGCGCGAACGAACACATCATTGACATCGACCTGGATGGACTGGATCTGCCCTTTGAACCGCGCGGGGTGCGTCTGTTCGGGATATTTAACTACTTCGGTCGCCACCGCGGCATTGAATTCTACTCAGTCCGGGCACGCATTTTAAAGCCTTGATCCATTTCTTCTGAAACAAATCCCTTTTTGCGGGATTATCATATTAGAAATCGGTTGTACTATTGGTAAAAGGAGATTTGTTATGAAACAGACAAAGGAAAAGATTGTTTGGCTTGTGGCTTTTTTAGGATTCAGTTCTATCCAGGTGTTCGGGAAGCCCTTTGCCGTGGGGCCCTATTTAGGACAAACTCCTCCAGGCCCTATCGCTAAGGTCTTTGCCCCCGGACTAATCTGCAACACCGGGAAACGCCCGTGGGAAGCCAACGGGACTTTCTCTGCGGATGGCAACACCTTTTGTTTTCAACGGTTCAGTGGTATTTTCATCACAGAAAACACAAACCAGGGCTGAACAACTCCTGAGCTTATAAAAAGTATTCCAGCGAAGAAGTGGGCGCCCTGGTTGGGCTGTCTGTCTGCGGATGCAAATAGTATTTACTTTACGAGAGCCACGGGTCCGGTGTTCAAACGCAATATATATCGTTGCATTCGAACAGCACGTGGATGGGCCGAACCACAGCAACTTGGACCGCCACTTAGCTCTCCGGCCGTAGAAATTGAATGCAGTTTAGCAGCGAATAATAATATCTACTTCGCTTCTGCCCGCAAGGGGGGACCATTCGGAAGAAGCATAATATGGGCCGCCCCTTTTGTTGACAACACCTGGCCGTGGGCTACCTATATCTCTATGCACAACCAACAAGAGGGCCGTCCGGCCGATCCAGGCATTGCCCCGGATGAATCATTTATGGTATTCACCGTCCGAAAACAACCGGGAGGTTCTTGGGATCGGGATATCTATCTAACCCTGCGTTTGCCGGATGGCACGTGGTCCCAACCTCGAAATCTTGGCCCTAAGATTAATTCTGCGTATATTGAATTCGGACCGAGAATCTCACCGGACAAGAAGTACCTTTTCTTCAATCGCAGTAACGGCTGGGATCCAAGGAAACCCGGCGTGCATTCGTACATCTACTGGGTTGAACTCAAGGAATATCTACCCGAATCCTATCGATAGTCTGAAGGAATTTCAGGCGAGTGAAAAGGAGATTTATTATGAACCAAACAAAGAAAAAAATTGTAAGGTCCTTATTCTGCCTGGCGGTAGTTCTTAGTCTTTCAGCTACCGGAGCTATGGGGGGCATAACTCTTGATGGTTTGGTGGCACATCTGAAGTTTGATAGCAATGCCGACGACGAGCTGGGCAATGTCGTTGCTGCGACTCTGGTCGGTGCTCCGGTTTTCGGCGCTGGTGTGGACGGACAGGCCTTGTTCCTTAACGGTCAAACAGACTATGTTGACCTGGGTCCGGAGTTTGGCCCTGCTGTGATTCAGCCCCTGACCAGCTTCAGCATCAGTGTATGGGCCAAGGGCAATAATGTCGATAGCGCCAGGGTATGGCCGCGTGCCTGCCAGTTCGGTAACTCTGATGACAG
>CAYGBE010000076.1:0-2503 GCA_964348065.1 uncultured archaeon | reverse complement strand
AGTTGTTGCGGTTCCTGCCCCACAATCACGACTCCAAACGGATGGCTCTTTTGAGCTAGAATCCAATAAGGCAGGTTCATCGCCTTTGCCTTACCTGCAGCTTCCGGGATTGCGTTGATCAGGGACAACACCTTCGGATGCTTGTAGAAGTACGTCTTCATCGATGTTTTCATCCAGCACAATCATTGAATATGGGCTTTAAGTTTTTACATCAGCGTGAACTTATCCGTAGTATTAAACCTCATCTCGCTTGGACTGGGACGGGTCATCAGAGGTTTTTCCATCGCTGGTCTGCACCTTTAACTTTAAGTCTCTATCGTGTCCTAACCAATCTACATAGAGCCGAATCGAAAATAGAAACTTTTCTCTTTTTAGGATTCCAGAGGGTTACGAGTTTGCAATTGTTAATGGTAATGGGTTGTTGAAGGTTTATGATTTGGATATCTTGTTTTCAATTCGCGAAGAATTTCAGTAGATAGTAATCCAGTTATAGCAAGTATGCTTTTTATGCTGTTCTTCATGAAGGAATTCATATTCACCAAAATTAGATATTTTGAAATCTGATGTTGTTGAGACTTAACCTTAAGTTCATCATGCTTTTCACGAAGTTGATTAAGTTCGTTTTCGCTTAATGGATGTAAAGGAATCATCTTTATCCAATGTTTGTGGCTAGGAAATATATCAATGCTTTTTTGATGAATCACTGCATCTCTATATTCTACTATTCTACCTATCCAACGTTGAAATATTTGAGAGAAGTTCTTGAACTCTTTCAAGGAGTTTTCAAGTTTTCTGACAAAAGCCACTTTTCCTAAATCTATCTGCCCACTTATGAAGCCAAATTCAAAAAATGAATTGAGGGTTACCGCAATTGAGTCCAGAGTGGCTTTTGTATAGATGATGAAATTGTATAAATAGTATTGGTCATTTCTGAATTTGTTTCGGTCATTTCTGAATTTGTTTCTTTCCCACTCCATTAATGCCTTTTTTTCTGATGGTGGTCCGTATAGAATTCGTTCTTTTTTCATGGTCTCTTTGAGGATGTCGTGTGAAAGGAACATGAAGCCTATCTTTTCTACCAAGTCCTTCAAGTGTGAGAGAAGGTCATAATCGAGAGAATAGACCATTATCATTCCTTCAAGTTTTTCCCATGCCAAGAAATCAACCAAATTGGCAAACTGTGATATTCGAACTCTTTTTCTACGTAGATGCGTTCCAGAGAACAATTTGGCGTATATACGAACTGGAACTAAATCTTTCAATAATCCTCTCCCCAAATCCGCAGACTTTTTTCGATATTCTTGTTTGATCCTTTGAGTTCTGCTTTAAGTTTTCCTCATTTCACAATTGTTGAGAATCTTCAGAGGCTTTTCTCAGAATGCGTGATTGATTAGAGGCTCCTAAATAATGCAATCTTCACTATGAGAGTAGCTATAGCGAATGCCGTAATCGAGAACTTAAACCCACGAATCTCAATGTTTAATGCATATTTCTTGAGGAAGCATGCATGCACCGCTAGAAAGAAATGATGCGCGCGCGCCAGTTAACTTCCTGCACAATGTAAAAGCAGTAAAGATGTCTCTAAGAGGTTTTTACTTCTCCTTTATACGCTTCACTAATTTAGAAAAGTCTGATTATAGAGCTAATCCTTCGTAGTCACTATAGCTGCTCATAGCGATAGAATGTACTAGCTATACATCAGAAAGAGCTCTAACTGAAAAGGAGCCTATCTCCTTGAGGACAGCATTGATGTTAAGATCGTAGCTGATTAGCTTCTTGCTATCTTCTTAAGGAATCTGAAAGGATTAATGTCCTGTAGATGTTGGTAGACAACATTGTTTTGTATGTGATTGAGTTGTTTGTTTACCAGAGGACCCAATTGCAGAGATTCCATTTTCCACTGGCATATTATGGCAAAACCCACGCATAGAATTGTAACAGCTACAACTCGACTTAGGGCTAAGAAGTATTGGAACTTCATGCTTTCTACACTATCTAAGAATAGTTGGCAACTAAAGTAAGCGTTAGAACCAAGCAATTCGCTAGCTTCATTTAACCAAGAGTGGAGAAATTCTAGTTCGTTTTTTAGGCTGATGTAATTCAAGAATGCAATGCAGATGCACAGAGTGTATATCAAAGTTAGTATTCTTCTATTCATACCTATCACCCATCTTAATAAATACGATGCTCTTTTAAAAATGTATAGTTCATTTAAACGCGCGCGCAAGTGAGGGCTCAAATTCTATGCATACCTAGGAAACAAAAGACTTGGAAAGAGTTTGTGCAAGATATACACCCGTATTTTGTGGCAAGATACAAAGTAGTCAAGCAAGGGGCTAGAAAGGTTGATGGCTTTGTAACACCCATGACGCACGGCATGCATGCCTAGCTAAGAGAGGAGTTGGGAAGCTAAGCAGTCACAGGATGACCGAAGCCAAACAGAAGCCCAGGAAACTTAGGGAATTCCTACCCTAGTAACAGAGCGAGACAACTTCTCTGTTCT
>CAYGBE010000075.1:0-21646 GCA_964348065.1 uncultured archaeon | reverse complement strand
TACAAAAGAATGAAAGGTTTCAATGTTCTTTTAGCTCAAGGTTGGGATTGTCATGGATTACCAACAGAACTTAAAGTCGAGGAAAAATATAAAATCAAAAAAACTTTCAAAGAAAGATTTTTAGAATTGTGTAAAGATTGGACAAAAGACAATATAAAAAAATTGAAGTCTAAAATGATTGAGATGGGCTATTCTGCTGATTGGGATTATGAATACTCTACTGATAGTAAAGATTATTTAGCATTTGTTCAAAAAACTCTTTTAAAATTGTATCAAAAAGATTTGTTAAAAAGAGTAGAACACCCTGTTATGTGGTGCACTAAATGTGGAACAACCTTAGCAAAAGCAGAAGTTGGTTATAGAGAACAAGAAGGAGTTCTTTATGATATTAAAATTCCAGTTGGTAAAGATTATATAATAATTTCAACAACGAGACCAGAGTTTCTTCCTGCTTGTGTTGCCATATTTGTTCATCCAGATGATAAAAGATATAAAAAATTTGTTAACAAGAAAGCCAAACTTCCAATATACAATAGAGAAGTGCCGATTCTAACAAATAAGGAAGTTGATATGGAGTTTGGAACAGGAGCAGCTTATACTTGTACTTATGGAGATGAGGAAGATATTAGATGGCAAAAAAGATTCGATTTACCCCATATAAATATTATAACAGAAGATGGAAAATTGAATGAAAATGCAGGAAAATTTAAAGGATTAACCTTAGAAGATGCTAGAAATAAAATTGTTGAAGAATTGGGAATGATGGGATTAATAGAAAAAGAAAAGAAGTTTAAGCATAATGTTTTATGTCACACAGAAAGAGGAGGTTGTTTAACTCCAATAGAATTCTTAATTAAAAAACAGTGGGCAATTGAAGCTATTAAATTTTCTAATGATATTTTAGAATTATCAAAAAACATAGAGTGGTACCCTGCTTACATGGAAAAGAGATTAATAAATTGGGTAGGATCAATGGATTGGGACTGGATAATATCTAGACAAAGGGTTTTTGGAACACCAATACCCTTCTGGTATTGTGAAGATTGTGGAGAAATATTTTATCCAAAAGAAGAAGACTTACCAGTTAATCCTGCTATTGAAAAACACATCCAAGAAAGATGTGTTTGTGGAGGAAAATTAATAGGAGAAACTGATATTTGTGATGGCTGGGTAGATTCTTCTATATCACCTTTAATAATTTCTGGTTATTGGAAAAATGACAAAGAGCTTTTCAAAAAATTGTATCCAAATGATGTTAGACAACAAGGTCATGATATAATAAGAACTTGGGCTTATTATACGATTTTAAGATGCTTTTTAGAAACAAAAGAAAAACCTTGGAAAAAAATATTGATAAATGGTATGATTCGTGGGCCTGATGGAAGAGAGATGCACAGAAGCTTGGGAAACCTTGTTATGCCTGATGATGTTTTATCCAAGCATGGAGCAGACACTATAAGAGCTGGGATGATAATGATGGGAGCATATGGGAACGATGTTCCATTTTCTTGGAAAGACATGGATTTCACTTTCAGGTTTTTAACAAAATATTGGAACATTTTCAGGTTTTCAATTCCTCATTTAGAAGAAAAAATAGAAAAAACAGGATTAACTTTAATTGATTCTTGGATGATGTCAAAATTACAAAAACTAATAAAAAAAGTTACAAATGATTTAGAAAAATTTCAATTCACTTCTGCATTTGAAGCCTTGCATAGTTTTGTTTGGCATGTTTTGGCTGACAATTATTTAGAAATGATAAAATATCGATTGTATGAAAACAAATTAAAAGAGCCTGTTTTGTACACTTTATATAATGTTCTTGTTTCAATAAACAAGTTGTTAGCTCCAATAATGCCTCATATAACAGAAGAGGTCTGGCAAATATTTTTTAGAAAATTTGAAAAAGAAATTTCAGTTCACGTTTCTTCATGGCCAAAATTCAATGAAAAATTAATTGATAAAGAAAATGAGGAAACAGGTGATATGACAGTAGCAATAATATCGTTTGTAAGACAGTATAAAAACAAAAGAGGTCTTTCTCTTAATACTCCTTTTGAAAAACTAACAATAGATTGTGATACAGACATACAGAAAAGATTAGAAGATGTTTTTGATGATATTAAAGGAACTGTTAAATTAAAGAACATAGAATTTGGAAAAGGAGATACTCAAATTGAAAATCAACCAATAAAATTGAGTATAGTTATATAATTATTTTGAAAAAACTTTTATTAGTTTTTATTTTAATGGGAATTTTTAGAAACCCTAAATTAAAATATTTAAATACTATAATGATAAACTCTACATGTGGATAAAATGGAAAATTTAAATTCAATTGAATAGACTATTTTCTTAGAGTGATCTATATGGTAGAAGAAGATATCTATCAGTTAAGAAAAATTTTGGAAGAACTAGAAAGTGTTAAAGGTAGGCATACAGAATTGGTTAGTTTTTATATTCCTGCTGGTTTCAATCTCCAAGAAGCAGTAAACATGATAAGACAAGAACAAACCTTAACTGAAAACGTGAAAAACAAAACTGTTAGGAACAATGTTATAGGGGCATTAGATAAAATACTTCAAGAATTAAAATTTTTTGATAAAACTCCTGAAAACGGTCTTGTTATTTTTTCAGGAAATGTTTCTGAAGCTGAAGGAGAGTCTGATATAAAAGTTTGGCTTATTCAACCACCTAAAAAATTAAGAGTTAAAAAATACTGGTGTGACAAGAAATTTGAATTAGAACCTTTACAAGATATGGTTGCTGAAAAAGAATTATATGGACTTCTGGTTATGGATAATAGAGAAGCCACAATAGCTCTTTTAAAAGGAAAGAAGATTGAGATTTTAAGAAAAAAAGAATCAATAGTCCCCGGTAAAACAATTAAAGGTGGTCAATCACAAATGAGGTATCAAAGAGTAAGAGAAGGTTTAATAAATGATTGGTACAAGCAAATTGCAGCAGGTATTAAAGAACTATTTTCTAGATTTAATCTTAAAGGCATAATAATTGGAGGTCCAGGGCCTGCTAAAAATGATTTTTTTGACAAAGACTATCTAGAAACTGATACCAAAAAACAAGTTATAGGTGTTAAAAATACAGGATACACTGATGAGCAAGGTTTAGAAGAATTGGTTCAAAGGTCTCAAGATGTTCTTGCAGAGGCTGCTGTTGCCAAAGAAAAGGCTTTAGTTCAGAAATTTTTTGAAGAATTAAGAAAAGAAAGTGGTCTTGTTGTTTATGGAAAAGAAAAGGTTTTGAAAACATTAGAAATGGGAGCTGTTGAAATCATTTTAGTTTCAGAAGGTTTGAAAACAAAATCATTTTCTGAAAAGGCAAAAGAGTACAATACAATGGTTGAAATCATTTCAAGAGATACAAGAGAAGGAGAGCAGTTGTATCAGCTTGGAGGCATAGCTGCTATACTAAGATGGAAGTTATATCAATAAAATTTAAATTTCTTAATATTAAATTAATCACATGTCAAAAGAGAGAATAAAACCTATTTTTCCACCTGTCGGGAGTCTTAATTTAAATGAAATGATATATCAAAGATTACAAGGGGAGGAGGGATATAGAAAAAGAGGATGGGGTAATCCTCCAAGTTATTCTAAAAAATCTCTTGAACGTATAAAAACAGTAATTGAATCAGAAAAGAAAGCAATACCAGTTGAATTTCTTATTAAGATAAGTAGAAGAAACAAAAGAGCAAGAATCTCGACCTAGATTAATTTATCAATAGATTCTTAATAACAAGTTTATTTGGTTTTCATCCATACTCTTTCTACTCATTTCAACAACACGACCAGTTTGCCCCTTTACTTCTACACCTATTTGTTCAAATTGAAATTTTATATAACTTGAATTCCATTTTAACCCAAAAATATTTTCCCTACCAGAAATGTCGCATTTTTGCCATAGATTCTTTTCAGGATTTATAAGAACCCAAGGACTTTTATCACAAACCTTTATATGACTCACTATTTCATATTTTATATCATCATTTGTTCCTATTATTCGACCTCTATCAGCAGAAAATATACATCTATTAGACAACCCTGTTCTTGCAGTTTCAATTATTTTATCATTACACTCCCCAAATTCATGTTTTACAGCATTGATCTCATTCATTTCAAAAAAACCTATCGCATTCATAATAGCCCAAACTATAATAATGGCAGTTAACAAAACAACAATAATCATTATTAACATCAAAGTTATAGCTGTGCCTTTCATAATAAATATATTATCTATATAAATTATAACAATTCAACAAAATCTGAGGCATGCCTTAAAGAAACAGCTAACCCAGACTCAACAGTGACTAAAACAGTTATTTTGCCATTTTCTTTTGCTTTTTGAATTAGAGGCAAGAAGTCTGCATCTCTTGTTGCTAGAGCTATAACTTCAATATCAGGATTGTATATTGCTTCCATTGCATGAACAGCTATTGAAACATCTACATCCGTTTTCTGTTCCGGATCTCCTAAAGCTATAATATTTTCAAATCCTTCATTAGCAACAGCTTCTATTAGTTTTTCTGATGCAAATTGATTTAAAAAAACCTTTCCAATTATGATCCTTCCATATTTTTCTACTTTTTTTCTTAAGTCTTTTAAGTCTAGGTTAAATTCTTTTCTAATCATGTTTGGTCCATCTACAAAAAAGGCTAGCTTTGGCTTTTCTCCAAACCTTTTTCTTATTTTTCCTATACTAGATTTTACACCTTCAAGGACCATGTCCTCACTCTATATACTTGGTAGTATTCTTATTTAAAATTAAAATGAATATAACACTGTTATATTTATATACTTTATAGAAATTGTTCTTTATTTTGTTTGCGTTTCTTTAACTTTTTCTTCTTTTTTATAAAATTCAGGGGATTTTTCTTCTTTTGTCTTTTCTTTTCTTTGTTCTGGTTTTTTCCCTCTTACCAATAATTCTAGATCTTTTCTTAATTTAATCAAACTTCTAAGCTCAAACATGCTTATTACAATGTAGATTAACATTATAATATTCAAAATAAGTAAAAATTCTAAAACAGGAAAATCTATGCCAAACACAATAGCCATTTAATCCACTTTCCTAAATTTCTCTTTAAATATTAAGGTTGTACCCATTAAAATTATTACTAATACAACAATTATGATTAACCAACCATAATCAATTTGAGGTTCTCCCAAAATTTCAAAAGTTCTTATATCTTCATCCAATATATTAAGTCCAGACATAGCTTTAGCATTAACTACATATTTTCCTGGTTTTGAAAATGTTAAATTAATTTTGTAATCTGTTTTACCATTTATGATGTCAAAATAAACAGTTTGAAAATTATCCTTTACTATGTCAAGCTCTGTTGTTGAGCTATTGTCAAAATTCTTTAAATGAATCTCATAAGTTTGGTTGCCTATTGGGTTTACATATAAAAATAGTGGCTTATAGTCTAAGTTTATAGTTTTATTACCAGTTGCATTGGGTGTTACAGCCACTAGATTATATTTGCCCCCAGTTTCTGGAGCATATACCTCAAAAGATAAAGTTTTTGTTTCACCTGCACCTAAAATAACATCTTGTTTTTTACCTAATAATTCTATAGTTGTTCCAAAAGCTATTGTACTACTAATTGTGACATTTACTTCAAATGGTTCACCTGCTTCTATTTCATCTACAGTTGTTAGTTCTAAATCAATATAAGGAGATTCTACAAGCTCAGGTTCAGGTGGTATTTCAGGTTCTGGTTCTGGTGAAGTTGTTGTATCACTCGGAGTTACATCAGGAGTTATTGTTGGTCCACCAGGACCACCTGGACTAGGAGCCGGACTGATTGAACAACTTCTAATTTCTTCAGGCTTATCAACAGTCGTACCACAATTGTTTGAGTCTGTGCATGTCCTAGTTTGTGTCCCATCACTACATTCAGACCATTCTGTACATCCCCAATTTTCTATACAAGTTTCCTCTCCATATTCAATTGTTATTTCCACAGGTGCAGAGTAGCCTATAATAGAAAAACAAATCAAAAAAACAATTATAAGTAAAAAAAAGTAAAATTTCATAATTTTATTATATTATTTTTTCTTTTTATATTTCATTATATTTCATATTGGCAACTTAAAGAAATTTACAGCATTTTCTCCACATTTATTCCAAACTTCCTCAAAACTGGTCTTTTTAATATCAGCCATTTTTTCAGCTACAATTTTTATAGAAATAGGATCATTTCTTACTTCCACTTTTTCTATAAGTTTTTTAGGGGCTAGCCAAGGAGCATCTGTTTCTAACATTAATCTATCTAAGGGACAATCTCTTACAACTTTTCTATAACTTTTACTTCTCAAGATTATTGTGTTCATAGAAATGAAATATCCATTTTCCAAAACTGTTTTTAAAAATTTATGACCTCCCCACATGTGCAACATAACTTGTTTTGCATCTTCCTGTTCAAGAATTCTTATAGTGTCTTCAAATGCATTTCTGCAATGAATTATCAAAGGTTTATTTAATTCTTTTGCAGCTTCTATTAACTGAATAAACAGTTGTTTTTGTTTTTCCTGCCACTCAGGTTCTTTTATCCACCAATAATCTAAGCCAGTCTCGCCTATTGCCACTATTTTTTCTTTATTCTCAGCAATTAATTCTAAAAAATTATCTTTTTCTTTTTCAGATATATCTTTTATGTATTCTGGATGAATTCCACATGTTGCAAAAACAAAGTTTTTATGATTTTCAACCATCCTCATGGTTAATTCAAAATCTTTTGGATGTGCACATGAAGTTATAACAGCTTTTAATTCTTTTTTACACTTTTCTATAACTTGTTCTCTATCTTTATTATAATCTTCTTGTTCTAAGTGGCAATGTACATCAATCATGAATAAGAATTTAAGTTTTTTTATTTAAATAGCGATATGAGAATTTCTGATTATTTTGAAAGAGATGAGCTAAAGTTAATAGAGGCTATTATAGACGATATAGAAGAACAATTTAAAAAAAGGCCCCCATATTTCTCAGAAATTCCTTATACTGTTAGTCTTAAACAATTAAAAGGGAAGACAAAAATTGTCCCAAAAACTAGTACACATATTGTTAAGAGGTTTTTAGAATTAGAAAGAAAAAAATCAAGTCATGTATCTTCTAGTCTTAGTGGAACAAAATACCAAATTACTATCAGTAGAAACGAATTAGAAAAATGGAAAAAAGACCTTAAAAATTTAAAGCAGAAAAGAGGCTATGTTAGTTTATAGCGTTTCCAAACATATTCTAAAGCATTCTTATGGTTTTTATGAGTTAAAATTTCCATGGCCTCATCTTTGCTAACCCACAAATATCTATCATGTTCACTTTTATCAACTTTTATCTTTTTGCTAAACAATTCAACTAAGAATACATAGCCTTTTGCCCCATGATATATGTGTTTATCCTTTACAAACCCTTTAGGAAACCTATATTTTATATAATGACGGGTTTTACCGATTATTTTAAACTTCTTTGCTCCAGCCTCTTCCCTAATTTCTCTTTTTAAACATTTTAACACCTTCTCATTATCTTTAACTCCACCTTTTAATAGTTCCCAACCAGTCCAATTTTTAATTCTGTGTAGTATTAAGAACTGAGGATCTTTTCTTCTAAGAAAAACAACAGCAAAAACATATCTTCTATACTTCCTTTTCATAAACTATTTTATATAATTCTCGTTTATATTAATTTATGAGAATAATTCTTGATACCAACTTTTTGATAGACTGTATAAGATTTAAGATTGATTTAAAATCAGAGTTTATTGGCAATGAACTTTTTATTCTAAATTCAATAATCTTTGAAATAGAAAAAATAACTAAAAGAAAAACTAAAGAATCTGCTCTTGCAAAATTAGCTCTGCATTATATAAAAAGAAAACATTTAAAAATCTTAAAACCAAAAGAAAAGAACACAGATTTATCCCTGCTAAACTACTCAAAAAGAGGCTATATAATAGCGACCCATGACAGAGTTCTGAAAAACAAAATTAAAAAAGCAGGTGGAAAAGTTATATTTATAAGACAGAAAAAATATGTTGTTTTTGAGTGATAATATGGATATTACACAAATAGAACCTGGAAATAGAGATGTGATAAATGTTTTTATAAACTCTATAAAAGGCTCAAAAAACTCGTATGAGTACGATAAGAAAACAGGAACCTTTATATTAAAAAAGGTCTCAGAAATTGGATTTCCAGGAGCATATGGTTTTATTCCTAAAACACATCATATTGATGCAAGGCCTTTGGATGTTTTAGTTTTATCTTCAATCCAAGTTCAACAAGGAATTGTTTTGCCCGCAAAACCAATAGGAATTATAAGACTAAAAGGCAATATTCCTGATGATGTTTTGATTGCAGCCCCAATTTCAGATAAAAACTTTGAACAAATAAATGATATATCACAAATAGAGAATTTAGACCAATTAAAAGAATTTTTAGAGGCGTTTAAAGAATCGAAAGTTGAATATGTTTTTGATGTTGAACATGCTAAAAAATCAATAGAAATTGCAATAAATCTTTATAAAAAGGAATTTGAGTAAAATGTACCAAACAGTAGTTGTTGAAGATGAGATACCTGTCCCGCCTGAAAAGCTTAATTTAGAAGTAAAAGACGCAATTAAAGAATCCATAGAAGAAAAATTTGAAGGAGTTATCAACTATGATGTGGGAGTTATTTTAGCAGTCATAGAAATTGAAGAAATAAAAGAAGGTTTTATACTTCCAGGAGACCCTTCTGTTCATTATCCAGTTAAATTTAAACTCTTGACTTGGATGCCAAAGGATCGTGAAATTGTTCAGGGAGAAATAGTTGATATAACAGAGTTTGGAGCATTTGTTAGGTGTGGAGCATTAGATGGTTTGGTTCATATTTCACAGGTTATGGATGATTTTGTTAGTTACGATGAAAAGAATTCTCAATTGGTTGGAAAACAAAGTAGAAAAATATTAAAAGAGGGTGACAAAGTAAAGGCAAGAATAATTTCAATTAGCTTTAAAGAACAGAGCAAGCTAGGATTAACAATGAGGCAACCTTTGTTGGGCAATTTAAAATGGTTAACAGAAGAACCCAAAGAAGTTAAAAAGGAAAAGAGAAAAGAAAGGAAAAAAAGGAAGAAAAAAAGGTGATTGAATGCCGGAAAAGGCTTGCAAAACTTGTAGAAGATTAGTAAAAGGGAATATATGCCCAATTTGTAAGAGCACAGAATTAACAAGAAGTTGGAGAGGAATTATATTTGTTCTAAATGCAGAATCTGAAATTGCAAAAGAAGCAGGAATAACAGCTCCAGGAAAATATGCATCAAAAGTTAAATAATTACTTCTTTTTTTCACTCTTTCCATTTTCCATTTTCTTTAATTTTCTTTTTTCTAAGAACTTTGCTATTACGAGAAGAATTATTCCTATTATTATTAAAACTACTCCTATGGTTAGTTGTTGGTAAAGACCCTCTATTATATAATTAGTAACCATTTCTATGATCGGCACATCAGGAGTTATTATAAATACAGGTATTATTGCCATAGACAACAAAGATATTGAAACTACCACGATATTATTACCTATTTTTGATATTGGCTTATCAGAAACAAAGAATATGAGAACCCCAAAAACTAAACTTAAAACCAGAAACATTAAAGTATTCCTAAATAGTAAGGTTAGTTCTTCAAGGCTCAAATTACCAATTATTTTGTTTGCATAAATATCATCTACGGTTTTATAAACATATTCTTCTGTTTCATTAGATTGAGACAGACATTCTTGAATGCAAGTTTGCATGCATTCATTTTCACACATTTGTTTAAGTTCACCCACTAGTTCATTACAATATTCTTCACATCTTCCTTTTTCATCACTACAATAATCTTCACAAGTTTGAGTTGTTACATTTCCTTCTAATTGAGTTTGAACAAAGTTTTTAATATTATCTTTCTGTATCAAATCTCCTATGGTATAGGAAGTTATGGTAAAATACAAGGATATAATAAACAATACTGAGATTATGTAACCTGCCAAAGTTTTGGCTAAAGACATAATAATTTATATAATTAAGCATTATTAAAATAATTGTGATTGTATGGACATTCAGATAATTAGTGAAAAAGAAAACCCACTGTTGAAAAGAAAAGAGATTTTAGCGTCAATTGACTATCAAGGTGGTTCAACTCCAAGTAAAGCAGATTTGCAAAAAACATTAGCTGAACATTTTAATGCTAACATTGAAAATGTTGAGATATCTAAGATAATATCTGAGGTTGGGTTATCAAAAGGAAGAGTTTGGATAAAAATTTGGCAAGAAAAAAAGATTCCGATTTATGCTGAATTAAAGAAAGAAAAGAAAAAAGAAGAAAAGAAGCCAGAACCTCCAGAACCAGAAGAGTCTAAAGAAGAAATAAAACCAGAAAAACCAAAAGTAGAAGAACCCAAAGTCGAAGAAAAGCCAAAAGAACAGAAATCTGAAGAACCAAAAGAACAGAAAAAACCTGAAGAAAAGAGAGAAGAACAACCAAAACAAGAAGAGAAAAAAGAGTGATTAAATGGGTAAAAAGAAAAGAACAAAAGAAAGAAAAGGAAAAAGACCACACAGTAAATCTAAACATAAAAATATTCAAGTTTGGAAAAAATACAAAGATGGAAAAATACAAGGAAAATGGTGTCCTAGATGTGGTCCAGGAGTACTTCTTGCACAACATAAAGATAGAGTTACATGTGGTAAATGTGGTTATTCTGAGACAAAAATTGAAAAGAAATAAATCATTTTCTGTGATTATGTGATCTGTTTAGGTATTGAATCAACTGCTCATACATTTGGGATTGGAATTATAGATAATAAAAAAACACTTGCTAATGAAAAAACTGTTTACATTCCAAAAAAAGGCTTTGGTATAATTCCAAGAGATGCTGCTCAACATCATTCTGAAAATTGTTCTGAAGTTTTGAAAAGTGCTTTAACAAAAGCCAATTTGAAAATGGATGATATAGATATTATTTCTTTTTCTCAAGGGCCAGGATTACCTCAATGTCTAAGAATAGGAGCAGTGTTTGCAAGAACACTAGCTTTGAAATACAAAAAACCTTTGATTCCGGTTAACCATTGTGTTGCTCATATTGAAGTTGGTAAGTTTGCTACACAATCAAAAGATCCTGTTGTTCTTTATCTTTCAGGTGGAAATACTCAAGTAATTGCTTTTGCTGGAAACAGATATAGAGTTTTTGGAGAAACTCAAGATATTCCAATTGGAAATGCTTTGGATATGTTAGCTAGAAAAATGGATTTACCAATGCCAGGAGGACCTCAGATAGATAAGTTGGCATCAAAAGGGAAGTACGTTGAATTGCCTTATGTTGTTAAAGGAATGGATTTATCTTTTACAGGAATACTAACAGAAGCAATTAAAAAATATAAACAAGGTATTAAACTTGAGGATATAGCTCATTCTTTTGAAGAAACATGTTTTGCTATGCTTACTGAAGTTACAGAACGTGCAATAGCTCATACTGATAAAGAAGAAGTTCTATTAACAGGAGGAGTTGCTGCTTGCAAAAGACTTCAAGAAATGATAAAGACAATGTGTGAAGAAAGAGGAGCAAAGTTTTTTGTTGTTCCCCACGAATATTCAGGAGACAATGGATTAATGATAGCTGCTACTGGAATTGTTTTTTCCAAACAGCCTATAGACATAGAAAAAAGTAAAATCAGACAAAAATGGAGAGTTGATGAGGTTGATTTTTCATGGTTAAAACAATCATAGCAAAGGCAAATAGAAATAATATTAAAAAAGCTGTAAGAATTCTAAGAAAAGGTGGATTAGTTATATACCCAACCGAGACATGTTATGGGCTTGGAGCTGATGCAACAAACATTAAAGCAATTAGAAGAGTGTATAAAATTAAGAAAAGGCCATACTCAAAGCCAATTCATATTATAGTTTCTAGTTTGAAAATGATGGAAAGATATGGAGAAATTACAAAAGAGATAAGGTTCTTAGTAAAAAAATTCATGCCGGGTCCATTAAGCATAGTCACAAGAAAAAAGAAAACCATACCAAAAATCTTAAATCCTAAAGAGATAACCTTCAGAATACCTGGTCATCTGATCGCTTTAAATTTAGTCAAAGAGTTTAAGAGACCAATAACAACTACAAGTGCAAATATTTCTGGACAACCACCTCTTTATAAAATAAAAGACGTGATAAAAACCTTTGAAAATAAAGTTGAAATTATATTTGATTATGGAAATCTTAAGAAAACCAAACCATCAACTTTTATTAATATGAAATCAAAACCAAAAATTCTGAGAGAGGGTCCCATAAAAAGAAAAGTAATATTAAGAGAACTAAAAACATTATCTTAATTATGGAAACACTAAAAGTGATAATAAGCATACTTTTTATAACAGCAATTTTAATCGTTGGATTAACAGCAACCCTTAATTCATTTAAAAAAAATTCTAAGACAGATTATTTAAAAGAAATTTTAGTTAATCCAAAAAATTACCTAAAAAAAGAAGTACTTATAATTGGAAATGTTTATGAACCAACAGACCTTTTTGATTACAGAGAAAACGGAATAAGATATGCTATCTCACAAGAGGATAAGCAGGGTTTTTACTCAATTGGTTTTAAATCTTATAAAGACGAATGGATATATCCAGGAAAATACAGAGTTAAAGGAATTATAGATTATCTTGATCTTTGTTTTTGTGAATATAAATGCGTAGATTACAGAGGAATCTGTATTTTTATTTATACAAGCCTTTATGACCCACACCTCAACATAAGAAATTTCAAGACCAATTTAACTTCAGATCCTATCAAAGATTCTTGGTCTATGAATTACAATTTCTATTCCAAAACCATTGATTATTTATGTTCCACAGAAAGAAGGGATTATTTTAATTGTAGTTACGAAATGAAAAAAGATTTTGATGCATTTAATTACATTTGGCAAAAACATGATGGCATTTTTTACAAAGAGTATAGATGCAAACCCAATAGCCTAGAAAGAGTTTACTATTTTGAAGCCACTGAACCCATGGTAAAACTTTAATTCTGAAAAATAATTATATTATTATGAGAGGAGTTTCAGAATTTGTATTAGTATTGCTTTTTATAATCATTGTTCTATTTTCTATTACTGTTCTGTGGCTGTATTATTATGGTTATTTTAGACATATCACTTTTTCAGGAGAAAGTCCTAGTTTAGGCGAAGCTTTATCTTCTTGTATGAAAATTGATTCTGTTAGAGATAAAAGAGTTTATCTAATGAATTGTGGTTCAGGAGTAATAAAAAATAATAAAATAAATGTTTATTTTGATGATGATGTTGTTAGTTTTTCAATGAATCCGGAAACTATAAAAAAAGGAGAAGTTGGAATTATAGATATATATAATTTAAGTTTGTGGGATAAGCAAATAGGAGAAAACCATAAAATAAAAATTGCTAGTTCAGCTGGAGAAACTGAAAGATATGTAAAAACTGCTCTTCCAGATTCTTGTGTTTTGGCTCTAGATTTTGATGAGGATTCAGGAACAATTGCTTATGACTCTTCTGAATATGGAAATGATGGAACATTATTGCCCGTTGGTTCAGAACCCCAATGGGTTAATGGTAAATTTGGAAAAGCTTTAGAGTTTGATGGTATAGATGATTTTGTTAATGTGCTTAATAGCGAAAGCTTAGAGTTAACTAATCAATTTACTGTTTCAGCATGGTTCAAGTCAGCAAGAGACTTAATAAATCCACCTGAAGGCAGTGGGTATTATGGAGGCGTTGGAAAAAAATCCGGAGGCAGTGTAGATTATGGAATATTCTGGTGTGGTGGTACTGATGGCTGGAAAGTAGAATTTTATGATACTGGTGGTGGTAGACATCATATGAATATTACTGGTGGTTTTCCTGTTTATGCTAATAATTGGTATCATGTTGTTGGAACATATAATGGAACCCATTTAAAAATATATGTTGACGGTGTTGAAAGAAATGTTCAAAATGAAGGCGCTTTCACAATTAGAACATCAGGAGAACCATTTGAAGTTGGACATTATAAAACAGCTCCAAAACCTTATTGGAATGGAACAATAGATTCTGTAAGAGTTTGTAATGGACCATTAACTCCAGATGAAACAATTTCATTAACTTTAGGAGAACTAAGTTAGTTACTTCAATCTAATAGTTTCTAATAATTTAGGAGCTAAAGTTTCGCATCTAAAAATTCTATGCAAAGTTCTTGCAAATTCCACACACTTGCTGTTTTCTCCATGATTAACTATTATTCTTTCAGGTCTTTGTTTTAATCTAGAAAGATAATTTACTAATTGTTTTTGGTCAGAATGTCCAGACAATCCTTGAATAGTTACTATTTCTAAATTCACAGGAACAGCCATTGTTTTTCCGTTTTTATTTTCCATTGGAATTTCTTTCCAACCTTTTTGTATTCTTCTTCCTAAGCTTCCTTCAGCCTGATAACCAACAAATATCAAACTATTCTTTTTTTCTTCTGCTAAATTCTTTAACCACCAAACACTTGGTCCTCCAACTAACATACCAGAGGTTGATAACACAACACAAGGTTCTTTTGATTCTAAAATCTTTTTCCTCTCGTCTTCAGATCCTATTCTCTTAAATATCTCGCTTGTAAATGGGTTTTCACCTTGTTGTAAAATCAGTTTTTGCAATTCTCTATTAAAATATTCTGGATACGCTGTGTGAATTGCGGTGGCATCCCAGATCATTCCATCTATATAAACCGGATGTTCAAAACCAGCTCTTGATAAAATTGTCATTACATCTTGAGAACGCTCAACAGCAAAGCTAGGTATTAATGCAAAGCCTCCTCCTTCAACAGTTTTCTTGCAAATTTCTACAAGTTGTGATTCTGCTTCTTGTCTTTTTGGCATTAAATCTTCTTTTGAACCATAAGTACTTTCAGTTATTATAGTTTCTGCTCTTTGGAAATTGTTACTAGCAGGTTCGAACAAAGCTGTTCTATCGAATTTATAATCAGATGTGTACAATACATTGTGCATACCATTTCCGATGTGAACGTGAACAATAGCACCACCAAGAACATGTCCAGAATTCAATAATGTTAATCTCATGTCAGGTGTTATGTCTGATACTTCATCATAATCTAAACATATAGCATGTTTAACAGCTTCTTTAATTTCTTTGGTTGAGTATGGAGGTGTTGAACCTTCTCTTTGTGCTAATTCAATATAATCCATACATAATAAAACCATTAGGTCTCGTGTCGGAGCTGTTAAATAAAGTGGACCATCATAACCAATTTTATAAAGATAAGGAACCATTCCACAGTGATCAAGATGCGCATGAGAAACAACAACTGCATTTAATTTTTTAATATCAAACTCAGGAACATTCAAATAAGGATATTCGTTTGTTCCAGGCTTTATACCACAATCTAATAAAACTCTGCTTTCAGGAGTTTGCAATAATAAGGCTGATCTCCCAACCTCTCTGAATCCTCCTAATGTTGTTAATCTAATCCATTCTGTGGGTTTCCATCCACTATGAATATCTTTACCAACTTTGTCTAAGAATTCCTTTCTAAAAGCAGATTCTTTATGGATTATATCTCTTAAAACTTTAACAACATCCGAAGGTATCACAGGCGCTCTTTTAACTACTGGTAGACATAAAGTTTTTTTCTTGATTTCCTTTAAGGTTTCTCCACCTTTTCCTATAACTAATCCGGGTTTTTCAGCTTCTATTATTACAGTTCCAAACTCAGGTTCAAAAACTATATTTTTTACTCCAGCTTCTTTAGGAACAATTTCTTTAATTAATTTTTCAGCTTCCTCTGGTTCAATACAAATAGAAGGGTCAGGCCTTAGAATTATTCTTTTCTTTAATTTTGAAACAAGTTCTTTTATTTCTGAAGCGTCTGAGACAAAGAATTTTTTGTCTTCTGTGTACAAAACTATTTCACAACCCTCAAATCTTATGTCTGATATACTTAGATTTGGCAAACTATTTTTTACTTTTTCAAATAAATCACTAGTTTTTTCTTCAACCATAAAAAATCATCTAAATTAGAACTTTTAATTCAAATGCAAATCATAAAAAAATCATTAATATTTTTTCAATTCTTGTGGAGCCAATTCTTTGAAACCGTTTTTATCAATAACAGCAACTTGTATTTTCTTTCCCCCTGATCCAATATCTCTTTCAATTGCAGCTTTAATAGCTTTAATAATTAATGCAGTTGCCTCTTCGATTGTCATGTTTTCCTTAAATTCAGCTTCTAAAACACCATAAGCAAAGGGAGAACCAGAACCTGTTGAGTAATATTTATCCTTTACATCGAATCCTCCTAAAGGATCAAATGAATATACACCTGGTTGTGTATCATAACCTGCCAAAATAAATTGGTTAATATACGGAAAATACTTAGAGCCATGCAATATGTTTGATAGTAAAGTAGCAGCAGCCTTAAGAGTTATAGGTCCTCTTTCAAGTTTATAGATTTTAAATTGAGCTTTCAACAGTCTTATCATTGCTAATGCATCACCAACTGATCCTGCTATTGTTAGACCTATATGATCGTCTAACGGATATATTTTTTGTGCTACTTTTGAGTCTACCATATAACCCATAGTAGATTTTTGTTCTGCAGCTATCACAACAGCATCTTTTGCAATTATTCCAACTGTTGTTGTTCCTTTTTTTACATCCATTATTTCACCAGAAACTGTACAATTATGATAATTTACTATGAATATATATAAAGCTTACGGTCATTTAATAAGACTTGGCAAAATTAGCAATAAATTTGGCTTTTTTTCCACAAATAATACAATTACAAAATATTTTTTCTTGTTTAAATGGAATATTTATAATTTTAGCTCCAGTATCATTCTTTACTTTATCTTCGCACTTTCTGTTGCCACACCAACATGTCTGAATTATGCCACCCTTTTTTAGAGTTTTTTTGAATTCATTATAATTTTTTACTTTATGTATATTTTTCTTTAGAAGTTTCAATGCTTTGTTAAACATGTTTTTTTGTATTTCATTAAGTAGGTTTTTTACTCTTAGAATAATCTTTTTGGTTTTTACTGCCTCTTTTTTGCTTGTATCCCTCCTAACAACTGTCACTTGTTTGTTCTTTATGTCTTTCGGTCCGATTTCTATTCTTATTGGAACACCTTTTAGTTCCCATTCATTGTATTTAAAACCAGGAGAAAATTCGTCTCTGTCATCTATTTTTGTTCTAAATTTTGTTTTTAGTTTTTTCCCTAATTTTTTTGCTTCTTTCAAAACACTTTTTTTTGTTTTAGAATTGTATATAGGAATTATGATTATTTGGGTTGGAGCAATTTTTGGAGGTAAAACTAAACCTTTATCATCTCCATGAACGGCAATCATAACACCAATTTCTCTTGTTGTAATTGCCCATGTATTTTGCCACACATATTGTTTTTTCTTGTTTCTATCTAAGAAAGTTATTTTAAATGCTTTTGAAAAATTCTGACCATCATAATGAAAGTCAGGACCCTGTATAGCTTTTCCATCAGGTAATAAGTGTTCTATACTAGAACTGAAAACCGCTCCTGCAAATTTTTCCTTATCTGTTTTTCTTCCCATGATTCCTGGTAAAGCTAACAAATTTTCTGTAGTTTTTTTGTATATTCCCAGAATCTCTTTTTCTTCTGATAAGGCTTCTTTCTCAGTTGCAAAAGCAGTATGACCTTCATTCCATAGAAATTCTCTTGACCTTAAAAACGGAATAGGGTGTTTGAATTCCCATCTAACCACATTGTTCCATAGATTATATCTCTTAGGCAAATCTCTCCAAGATCTTATCCACTTGGAAAAGCTAGGATATATTATTGTTTCTGAAGTTGGTCTTATGGCTAATCTTTCATCCAATTTTTTATTACCAGCTTGAGTTACCCATGCAACCTCAGGAGAAAAACCTTCAACATGTTCCTTTTCTTTTGCTAAGAATTTCTCAGGAATAAATAAAGGAAAGTATACATTTTCTATTCCTACTTTTTTAAATTCATTATCTGTGAATTTTTGTATTTCTTCCCAAATAAAATAAGCATCAGGTCTTAAAATTATACAACCTGAAACAACACTATAATCAGTTAGTTCAGCTTTTTGAATAACATCTAAATACCACTTTCCAAAATTCTTGGATTTTTTAACCGATAAACCAAGCTCTTTACTCATATAATCATTTTTTATGTTTTAGTCCATTTAAATTTAATCTAAAAGCTTATTAATTTTTCCCCACATAATCTATTATCCAGTGATTTAATGTTAATTGGTATTTTTTCTGATTGCCATTGTGGTTATAAATACGGTGAAGAGAGGTGGAAAGACAGTTTCATTGCTTTAAATGATGCTATAGACAAAACCTTAGATTGTGATCTAATCATAATAGCAGGAGATCTGTTTAATACAAGAGTCCCAAGACCAGAGGTGTTTGCTAAAACTGCAAAAATATTAAGTAAAACACAAACAATACCATCAAGAACCAAATTCTTAGAAATATTAAACAAAGAAAAAATAGAGATGTCTCCTCTAGCTTTAAGAGGAGTACCAATAGTTGCAATTCATGGGACACATGAAAAAAGGAGTAAGCATTTAATAAATCCTATACAATCCTTAGAACATTCTGGTTTGTTAATTCATCTTCATTGTGCAACAGCTGTTTTTGAGATTGAGGGAAGAAAGATTGCTGTTCATGGAATGAGTGGAGTTTCTGACAAATATGCTAAAGATGTTTTTGACCAATGGAATCCTAAACCAATTCCAGATGCTTTGAATATTTTAATGATACATCAAAGTATTGAACCTTATATTTATTCAACTTTGGATCCAATTTCTATGAAAATTGATGAGCTACCAAAAGGTTTTGATTTATATGTGTTAGGTCACATGCATTGGCACGAAGTTAAAATGTTTAAAGACGGTCAATTACTTGTTTGTGGAAGCATAACTCCAACAACCATACATAAGATAGAATCAGAACAAGAAAAAAGCATTCACAAATTTGATGGTCAAAACATAAATACCATACCACTAAAGGAACAAAGAAAAATATTTTGGAAAGAATTTGAATTCCAACCGAATATAAAAGAAAATATTGAAACTTTTATTTCTACTATTTCTCCATTCAAACCCAAACCAATTATTAATGTAAAAGTAAAAGGTATAATAAAAAGAGATCAATTAGCTCCAAGCTTTTCTAAAATTGAAGAGAAATTCAATAATAAAGCAATTGTTAATATAAACAAAAATTTGGAATTTGAGGGATTCAAGGAACAGATTGAAATGCTCAAATTGTTAAAAGAGCAGAGACTCCCTCCTGAAGAGCACGGACTAAAAATCCTTCAAGAAAATTTAAGACAAAATAATTGTGGTATAAGGGTTGATGAGATTTTTGAGTACTTGGTTGATGGAAATGTTGATGTTATATTTAACATTTTAACTGGAAAACAAACAACATTAAAACCTGGATTAGAGAAGTGGGCATCATGATAACAAAAATTAAATTAAAAAACTGGAGATCGCATTTAGATACTGAGATAAGTTTTTCGGATGGTACTAACTGTTTTGTTGGTCCCATGGGTTCTGGAAAAACTTCTATAATGGATGCAATAAGTTTTGCTCTTTTTGGAACATTTTTACAATTACAACAAAAAAAATTGAAATTAGAAGATATAATAATGAAAAAACCATCTAATAGGGATAAAGCACAGGTGACCGTTTTCTTTGATATTGGAGACAATAGTGAGTGGAGTGTTAAAAGAACAATTACAAAAGGAAGATCAACAGCAGAATTGAGAAAAAACGGAGAACTAATAGAAGGCCCACAGTCAACAAAAGTAACTAAAGAGACTGAAAGAATATTGAAGATGAATTATGATTTATTTTCAAGGGCTGTTTATTCTGAACAAAACCAACTTGACATGTTTTTAACCATACCAAGGGGCAAGAGAATGAAAAAAATCGATGAATTACTATCAATTGATAGATTTGAAAAGGCACGGGCTAATACAAAAACTTTAGTAAACAAATGTTTGATAGTTTCAAATGAAAAAGAAATAATAATTCAGAAACTTGAAGTCGATGAAAATTTGAAAAAGCTCGATAACATTAAAAGAGATTTCTTTGAATTAAAGGAAAAAGAAGAAAAAATGAAAAAACAGTTGAATGATGCACTTAGGAGAAAGAATAATTTAGTAAAAGATATAAATAAACTAAAAAAAGATCAAAAAAGACTGCAAACTATAGACGAAGAGATCAAAAAGTTTACAGCATTACTAGAATTAACAGAATCTGACATAGAAAAAATCAAAGAAGATTTAGTAGAATTTGCTGAAAGGACTGATGAAGAACTAAAAGAAGAGTCAAGAAGAATCGAAGAAGAAATAAAAAGACTTAACGAAAGTTTATTACAAGAAAAAAACAATTTAGATATTTTAAGAGAAAAATACGCCGAGGATAATGCTAAAATAAATTTAATAGAAAAGGAAAAAATTCCAGAATTAGAAAAACTTGTAAAAGAAATCGAAGAATTTTCTGAAAAAATTAAAAAAAATCCAATTAAGAAGCTCAATTCAGAGCTCAATAATAATAAAAAAGATTTAGAAAAGAATCAAATCAAATTACAAAAGTCAATAGCAAAACTCTCAGAACTAGAAGATGGTATAAATGAATTAAAATCAGCTGGAAGCAAATGTCCTGTTTGTGACTCCAAATTAACTAAAGACAAAAAACTAAAAATTATCGAGAAAAAAAAGAAACTAAGAAAAGATCTGAAAAAAGAAATGGAAAAATATAATTTGGTAATAAAGAAAATAGAAATTAAATTGCCTGAATTAGAAAATAAAAGAAAAGAAATAGAGAGGTTGCAAGAAAGATTTGAACAAATCAAAGAAAGTAAAAAAGAATTAAGATTACTAGAGAATGAATTGAAAAAATTAAGATCAAAGACATTTGTTTTTGACAATCAAAAGAAAATGTTTGAGAAAAATATTAAAATGATTGAAGAAAATTCTGATAAATTAAAAAATAATCAAGAAAAAATAAAACAAATCATATCTAAAAAAGAAGAGGCTGACAGCAAACTCCAAAGATTAAAGGAGTATAGACAAAAATTATCAAATCTTAGGGCAGAAAAAGAATTCTTGTTATCCTCGTTTTCATTTTCAATTCTTGAAAAATTTGAGTCAGATTATCGATCGTTCATACGTTTGGAAAGTGAGTTACAAACCAATTTAAAGAATTTATCTGATATGAAAAGTGATAAACAAAAACTTTTAGAAGAAATAGAAAACAAGAGAAAGATGTTAGAAAATTATAAACTTGAAATAAGAAAATTAAATGCTCTTGCTGATCAACTAAGATTATTAGAATCTGCTTTAGGAGCCACGCAAGAACAATTAAGAAAAGATTTTGTTTTAGCTGTTAATGAGGCCATGCAATCTATTTGGACTGAACTTTATCCTTACGAAGATATCTATAACATAAGACTTGGTATTGAAGGCGGGGATTATGTTTTACAATTACAAGATTCTACTGGATGGATTCCTGCAGATGGTGTTGCTTCTGGCGGAGAAAGGTCAATAGCTTGCTTGGCTTTAAGAAT